>CALARN010000062.1 GCA_937889205.1 uncultured bacterium | reverse complement strand
TCAAAGATTACTATGAAATCTCAGTAGCAGCAGGAGATGTTTACCAATGCTACATTGGTAATCAAACTGCAAAATTACTAATTGATAAAACAAATGATGCTACAGAAGCTTTAGAACTCAACGATACAGTGAGGATTACAATTACAATAACAGTTCCAGAAAACCTAGCAACAGCAGGAGAGATGAACCCTGTAGAAACAGTACCAGCAATAGTTCCTGCACAGCTTAGAGGGCTACGAGTTACTGACATATTCTCAACAGGTTTTAGCTATGTCGCCGGAAGCTATGATGTCATGATTAATGGAACAAGTATTTCTGCAATCGAGCCTACTTACAATTCACCAGGTTTATGGGATGTCGGTAAAGATAGTTCTGACAATCCAATTCTACTTAATGCTGGTGATGTGGTGGAATTAAGTTACGATGCTCAAATGACTGAACAGTTAGACCCAGGATTCTATAAAGATATTGCTATGGCAACTGCAGAATCCAAAACAAGCATGGTAATAGCTGAAGAAGATGATAATGACTACTTTGTTGGCACAGAAGTTGAAGTAGGTTTGAGCCTTGATCCTCAGGCCGTAAAGATTAATAGTCAAGAATTACCAAGAACAGGTAGTACAATTATTTCTCTAATTGCCACTGTAAGCTTAATAGGGTTAGGGTTCTGTATGATAATTTTAGGCTTAGTAAACAAGTGGTTCAAAAGAAACACCTTTAAATACCTTGCTTTAGCTGTAAGCATTCCAATGCTTCTGTTCATAGCAGCTTTTGCCGGTGCAGTAACTGCTAACGCTGCGACTCAATTAGAGCTTGATGTTCAGAATATTGGAACAGAGGTTAATTCTGAATGGGTAATCTCAGCTAACGAGTTTGATGTTTCATTTGTCACCCTTGATTTAGCCCAACCAGCTAATATCACTGTTGAATGCTTTTACAAAGGGCCAGCAGAAGTTGATTATGTAACCTTTCCTAGTGGAACAATTAGCCTTGTTAGCCCAGGCGGAGCAGGAGTTTGCCCAGTGACAAGCTCAATGACAACATTTGATGGAAATTATAGTTTTAAAATTGTTGCAACATCATCTGCATCAGGTCAAGCTGACCCACGAATAGTAGCTGTTAAGATTGATAGAAATAAGCCTTTACAACCTGTTAGCTATCAAAAAACCGTAGTTGATAATTGTACGAATAGAATAAATTTCTCAACTGCAGCAGATGCAGGTAGAACAACAAGTGTAGAAATATTCCGCTCAACGACAACTAGTTTCATAGCTAATGCAACTACAAGAATAGCGACCATCACCATTGGTTCAAACCAAAGCAGCTCTTATGTAGACACCATTCCAGTATGTGGGCAAACATACTACTATGTAGTACAAGCAGTAGATATGTACGGCAATCGTTCTCCTTTTAGAGGTGATGAGATTGTTTTAATCATAAGCACACCAACACCAACAACTGCTTCAGAAAGTGGCAGTGAAAATGGGGAAGGTGCGAGCGGGGTTGCGGGTGAGTCAAAAACTGGAGGGACTACTACAGATGGAACAACAGGTATTGAAATCAAGGCAGATACTGATGGAGCTCAAGTTTTAGGAGAACAAGGTTCAACCGACAATGCTAGTGGCATTTTCAACTCTCCTGTATTTACTTGGGTTGTCATAATTGGACTAGCAATTATTGCAGGACTTGCATATGCACTCATCAGAAAGAAAAAATAACTTTATTAGTGCCGGACTGATTTGGTCCGGCACTTTTCTCATTCTGCTATCCTTAATACTATTAGTATTAAATTTTGCACCTCTATTATCTTTAGAATTAAAGTATCATAACCTCGTTCCTCCGACTTCAGAGCAAACAGATAATGTTGCCATTAATGAGTTTTCAAAATTACTACAAGATACTGATAACTCAGAGTTATATGATTTTATGATGTTTATTCCGGCTATAGATGCAAAATCTTTGGTAGTTAAAGATGTAGACGCAACAAGTCAACCGGCATATTCAGCAGCCTTAAATTTTGGAATTGCACATGCCTTGGGGACTGCCTATCCGGGTGATAACGGCAATACTTTCTTGTTTGCGCACTCGGGTAGAAATTTCTACGAGAGTACACATCAAAATGTACAATTCTATTTGCTAGACAAATTAGCAATAAATGATTTAGTCTATCTAAAGTATGCAGATAGAATATATAAGTACGAAGTGATAAACACTGTTAAAGTTTGGCCCAACGATACTGAGTATTTAACAAATCAAGAATATGATTATAGTAAGTTGACATTAATGAGCTGTTGGCCTGCGGGTGTTAATTATAAAAGACAAATAGTTGAAGCAAAGCTAGTTTCTGTATATTAAGAATTTTCTCGTTGCGACCAAAATTTATATGTGGAATAATTTCATAATTACTTATTTCTAATCATATGAAGATAACTGCGACAAAACTAATTATAGCTGCAGTAATAACCTCGTTATTACTAACATTGTTAATTTATTTTGTAGGCCAAGGGTATATTCATCCTGAATTCTTACCAGATCAAGGGGCAGCTTGGTATTACTGGAAATTGCCTGAAGTGACATTAGGGGCTAGAATTACAGGTTGGGGTTTGTTTGTGGCTCATTTATTAATTACATGGTTTCTTGCTTTCAAACTCAAATACAATCGCCCCAAACCTCCTCAAATTCTTAATAAATACAATGTGTTATTAATTATTACACAGATTGTTTTCTCACTACTACATTTAATTCAAACATATTTCTTTTACGATACACTGGCACATGACACGCCCGTATGGCTGTCTCAAGTCTCGGTAATCATTATGCTAGTATTCATGATGATCCTTCTCAATGATAAAAGGGGGCTATTTTTTGGTAAGAAGATTAAGTTTCCACCAGTTGTAGCTCAGACCACTAGGTTAATACATGGTCCATATATTATTCTTGCAGTTGTGTTCACCTTTTGGTACCACCCCATGGAGCCCTCCTTAGGTCACTTGATTGGTTTCTTCTATATGTTCCTCTTGTTGTCGCAGATAGCCCTAGCGCATACGCAGGCACATTTTAATAAATACTGGCAGTTTAGCTTAGAGTTTCTAGTATTAATTCACGGTGTAGCGGTAGCTTTAATGGTAGGCAATGGCATGTGGCCAATGTTTGGATTTGGCTTCGGAGCTATTGCCGTAATCACCTACATCTACCTACTAAATCTTCCAAAATTTATTAGAATTTCGCTACAACTACTTTATGTAGTCCTTGCAATTATTGTCTATACAGGAGGACTTAATTCCAATAGAAATATCGGAAAAATTTATGAAATTACATTTATTCCTTTTATAGAGTACTTATTGGTGTTTGTATTTGCCGGAATTTTCATACTTATAGATAAAGCGAAGCCAAAGAAACTTGAATCAAAATAAATTGCTTGCTAGTTTACAAGTAAACTCATTACACAAACACTTTGACTTGTTACAAAACCAGTATGGAGATAAAAGCTTAAATGCCATTTACGGGGCCGGAAAGCTACAGCGTCCCAAGTCTATGTTCATATTTATGAATCCTACCGCTAGAAACCTAGCTAGCTATCAAGAATGGCAAGGCTTAAGAGCCCCTTGGCTCGCAACAAAATCTATTTGGGATTTATTCTTAGCAACCAAGCTAGTTTCCACAGAGATCTACGACCAGATTAAAAGTAAAAAGCCTACAGAGTGGACTCCTGAATTTTCTTTAACGGTATATGCAAATTTAGCAGAAAATGATGTGTATATTACAAACCTTGCTAAATGTACACAACTTGATGCCAGGCCTTTACACAATAAGGTATTCAAGGAATACCTTTATTTAATGTTTAAAGAGATTGAAATAGTAAAGCCAAAACACATTTTTGCATTTGGAAACCAAGTATCTAGCATTCTTCTTAGTAAAAATATCAGTGTTAGCAATTACTCAGAAAACCAGTTTGAACAATTAGCAATTGGTAATAGGAAATATAATATTTATCCAACATATTATCCCGTAGGACAGGGAAGAAGAAATTTAGATAAAGCAGTCAAGCGAATAAATGATATTACTGGCCAATTGTAAATCTCTATCTGTATGAACCTATCTCTTTAGCAATATTAATCGCCAACTGTATAAACTCAGCATTGCTTAATACATTTATACTGTTTGGTCTCAAACTAAGAAACTTATTTTCTGACAAACCAAAATATATTGTATTAATAACACCACTCTCTTGCATGACAACCAAGTTTGTCATAGGAATGCTTTCATCTGTATAGACAGTTCTTCCCATTATTTCATGACCTTTTTTTTGAGAATCAAGAGATAAATATTCCAAACTCAGTGTAAAGAATTTTAGTTTTTCTGCATCACTTAAGTCAATATAATATGAGCAACTATAGTTATTTGGATCTGATGCAGATTCTAATTTTCTCAGTTCTTTATCAAGCATATTTTCCATAAATCTCTGTGTAAACTGTCCGCAAACATCTTCCACTATATAATAAATTTTATCTTCTCTAGATGGCTCCTTAGGATACTCAATAAAACAACTTTCTTGTTGTCTTCCCGCTTCTGTATAGTTTTCAATTACAATATCTTCTTCTTCACAAGTATAATAATAGCTAGAATTAACAGCATTAGTATTTGTAATTATCTGTGCCAGTTCTTCGCTATTATCCGTCCCAGGGCTTTTAGCTTGTTGCATAAATACGAAAATTGCAGTCAAACCGACTAGGGCAATTAATGAAAGCAATATTCCAGTAAATACCGGTTTATTCATTTTAGTAAAACAAAATTTTAGAATATATATATATTATTAAACGAAAATCTCCTTTTTTTATTTACATAAATTTAAAAATGCACATTTTACTTGACAGCCCTTTTAATGTTACTATAAGTATATCTTTAACAATATTCTATGCAGGACTCTAATGTTCTAATAGTATGGGATTCCAAATGGGAGCTCGGTATACCCACTATAGATGTGCAACACAAGCATTTTGTGGGGCTTATAAATTCTCTCTACTCTTGTTTTAAAAATTTTGTATCTAAAGAAGATGTACTACCAATAATTGAAGACCTAGTTAATTATGAAAGTATTCATTTTGGAACAGAAGAGCAATATATGCTATCTACAAACTATCCTGAATTCGAAAAGCATAAGGCAATTCATAGTAACCTAAAAACTGATTTGCTTGCATTAATTGAAAAGTATAAACAAGGTGATTCAAGTGATTTAATGAATCTAATTGACCATCTTGAGAACTGGCTAGTAGAGCATTTAATCACAGAAGATTTTCGTTATAAAGAACATTTTCTCAAAGCTAATATTAAATAATTATATATAAAATGATAGTTCGCAATCCACAACAAAGAATTGCTGTGCTAGTAGATGTACAAAATCTATATTATTCTGCACAAGCTCTTTATCATACTAAGGTAAATTATAAGAACCTACTTAAAGTATGTGTCCAAGGGAGAATTTTAACAAGGGCAATAGCCTATACAATTAGGACTGACGAAGCTAAAGAGATGAACTTTTTTGAAG
>CALARN010000061.1 GCA_937889205.1 uncultured bacterium | reverse complement strand
CGACCACCGAGATCTACACTCTTTCCCTACACGACGCTCTTCCGATCTCTCTGAGCCTACTGTTCAGAATGTAGATGTTATTACTAACGAATTATATCAGTATAAAAGCTTGACCGAACGTGCGGCTTTAGCTGATGCTTTTTATTGGGAATCTCCTTCTATTTATATGAACGGTAGTAATAAAAAATCTGTTCAATTGCCCTCTATGCTTCCTGTATTGCATTCAAAAGCTATATGCGATGTAGTAACTGTCTCAAGTACGCATACACTTGTTGTTACAGAGAAAAGCAAAAATGGTTTTGTATTAAATACCAATGATGCTTCACCTGCTACTCAGTGGACAGCAAAAGTACGCATGGGTTATAGAGGCCCTCTTACGAATTTATAATTGAGGTAATATAATGAGTGTTGCACAGCGCATTATAGTAAGAATGGGGGTCGAAGCAGACGTCCCTGCTCTGCATTTTGGCGAATTAGGTTTAGATACAGATACCATGACTATGAGATTAGGTAATGATACACCTAATCCTGCTAAGATTCTTACTACACAATCTACCGGATATTTTGATTTCTCTTCTACTGACACTATTAAATTTAATAATATTGAGTTTAAAGACGGGGGAGGGATACAAGGTGTAGATTTAGGAAGTCTTACTGACGGTATCGGTTTGGTAGTAGCTATGCCGGGTGGTCAGTTTAGACACACCAGTATTCAATCTAGCGATAGTTCTGTTATTATTACTAGAGGTGACGGACAATCTGGAGTGATTGATCTTAAGGTTTCCAGTGCATCGATTGCTGGAGCTTTAGGTAATATCAATACACAGATTATTACTTTAACTGACGCTATTGAAGATATTGAACTTTTCAATAATGACGTATCAACAGCCATACAGAGTATTTATCAACTTGTAGGGCGGCCTACAGGTGCAAGCGATTTAGGTACTTTTCTAGGGTCTATTATTCCAGATGGTGCTACTGTAAAAACTGCACTGCAAGCAGTAGAGACGGCTCTAGAAAATCTAGATGCTGCATCTTTTGATTTAAAGATATCAGGTAACGATGAATTTCAGTTAGGTCTTAGTATAACTGACGACGATTATGTTATCTTTGAGGGTGCTACACCTGATTTAGCAGGTCTATTGATAGGTTCAGATAAACAGAAGCTTGATTATCTTACTGTTACGACGGCAGTAAATGTTAATGAAATTCAAGTAAGTGAAGTTACGTCTACTGGAGAATCTGTTACTATTGTTAATAGTAACGGGGCAGAAGTAGATTTCCCTATGGCTACAGCTACTGGGGATGCTGGTGCTATATCTTCGTTGGATAAAAAGAAATTAGATAATATTTCAGCGAATGGGAGCATTGATCTAGACAATTTAGAATCAAGAGTTTCTACTTTAGAATTCTCAACGGTGTCTCCGGTAATGTATATTGTAGGGGATCAACTTTGGGTGTCTACAGATACCTTGACTACTTTCGATATTGATTTATCTTTAAGTAATGCATTTGCTATTACCTATCAACGACCTCTCAATGGTTATGAATTTGAGAGCTATGATGCTATCACCGTTGGTGGTGTAGAGGTAGTAAAAGCTGAAAATGTCACTAAGTCATACGAAGGTTCGTTACTGATTATCAAGGCAAGAGATAATCAATGGTATTATATAGATCATCGCGGTTTATCTTT
>CALARN010000060.1 GCA_937889205.1 uncultured bacterium | reverse complement strand
AACGCTTGGTTGATATCTTTAGTATAAATGCTACACTGCAAGGCATATTTTGAATTGTTAATTTTATTAACGCCTTCTGAGATTGAGTTTATTGTCACAACAGGTAAGATCGGTCCAAATTGCTCTTCATGATAAAGCCTCATTTCTTCAGTAACTTCTGCTAAAATTGCAGGCGACAATTTATTGCCACTTCTGCTACTAGCTAATACAAGTTTAGCTCCATGTGTAAGCGCATCTTCTTTCAATATTTCTATATAATCTGCTGCTGCCGCATTTATTAAAGGTGAAAGCGAATAGTTGGCTGCCGAGTCAACTAATTTTTGAATTAGTTCACCTTTAATTGATGATTCTACGAAAACAATTTTTTGTGCTGTGCAGCGTTGCCCACTATAACTAAAAGCACCACTAACTATTTGAGCAGCAGTGTAGTCTAAATCGGCATCTTTTAATACTAGTGCAGCATCTTTGCCTCCAAGTTCTAATAATAAGGGAACACCTAAAGAAACTTCTCGAATGTGATTACCAACCTCGGTACTTCCAGTGAAAGCTATTAGTTGCACTCTTTTATCAGTAAGCATTATATCCCCCACTTCACTCGCATTCCCACATATAAAGTTTATAACACCAAGAGGGAAACCTGCTTCAATGAAACAAGTATAAAATTGAAATGAGCTTAAAGAACCAATTGTTGCTGATTTTAAAACCACAGTATTACCCATAACTAAAGCTGGAGCAATTTTGGTGATTGATAAGTTGATTGGGTAGTTAAATGGAGAAATAGCTAATATTACACCGAGCGGATAGCGACTATACAATCCAGTTTTTTGGTGTTTCTGATATTTATCAAATACATCTCCGTAATAGAGACTTCCCCTTAAAGATTTAGCTGAATCAGCAGTCATCATAATGTATTCTCGTGCACGATCAATTTCACTTCTAGCTTCAGAAATATTTTTACCAATTTCTAAACATAGGCTTAAAGCTAAGTCTTCCCTTTTTGATTTAATAATATCTGCTGCTTTATAAAGCAAATTGATTCTTGTATTAATTGTTGTTAACTTCCAGTCTTGCCATGCTTTGTCAGCTGCTGATATTGCAGCCTTAGCTTGTTGTGAAGAAGCCATCGGGATAGTGCCTAGATACTGGCCTTCCCAAGGGGAGAACACATCTTTTGTTGCATTGTTATCAGCATCTAATAGTTTATTATCAATTATTAATTTTGCATCCATATATTTTGGCAGTTTATATATCATCGTAACAAAATTAAGAAAATAGATGAAGAAAAAGCTAAAATTTTCTATACTAAGCTATGCAAATAATTCGAAAATTTAAACAATTCATCTCGATAAACTTTACGTTCAAGAACATTGGAATATTATTCCTGAAAATATTCATTGTACTGATGATTTTTCTTGTTAGCGTACCATTGAATATATTATTTGTATTAAACCAATATTATAAAGACTATATTTATTATGATGCTGCAGAAGTCCCTGAAACTAGGGTAGCAATAGTTTTCGGAGCAGGATTAAGTGCTGATGCTAATAGCCCCAGCAGTATTTTAGAAGATCGAGTAATGTCCGCAGTTGAATTGTATAAAGAAGGTAAAGTTCAAAAAATAATAATGTCAGGTGACAATCGTTTTGAAGATTATAATGAACCTCAAGTAATGATTGATTTTGCTAAGAAAAATGGAGTAAGTTCTTTTGATCTACAACCAGATTTCGCCGGCAGACGCACTTATGATACTTGTTATCGTGCAAAGTATATTTTCGGTGTAGAAAAAGCAGTTCTAATTACACAAGATTTTCATTTAACGAGAGCCCTTTACACCTGTAGCAGCCTTGGTATTGATTCAATAGGATACTCAGCTGATAGAAGTCTTTATAAAAATATGAGTATTTTCACATATCGAGACATTGCAGCTACTTTGTTAGCTTTTTGGGAACTCAATGTTAGTCCCCCAGAAGTATTATTAGGAGATAAGATAAACTTCTAATCGAGGTGGTATCTATGATACAATCTCTTGTGCGCTCATAGCTCAATGGATAGAGCACTTGTCTTCGGAACAAGGTGTTGGAGGTTCGACTCCTCCTGAGCGCATTTAAATATGAAATATTCTTTTTATTACTCATAAAAAAAGCTAGAATATATTCATCTTAATAAAAAAATTCTTATGCAACTGCCCGATGTCAAAACTCTTGATATCTTTTCTACTGATGCCATTTTAGGTTATTATCCTGAGCAATTTAATGCCGGCATTCTAATTAGTTTGGTGAACGCATTTGTCAAACAACATGGCAACGGAAAATATTTGGTTGCTACAGACATGCGTGACTCATCATTAGAACTACTTGATTCAATAGTTAACTATGCCGAAGCCTATCACATAGAACTTGTTTATATTCCCTTAGCTACTTTTGATTTTTTTAGATACGCACTCACAGCAAGATATTTTCTAGGTGGTATTTGGATAGGTGCTGCTAGTGGCCCTGAATCAATGAATGGTGTTAGATTTGCTAACAAATTAGGTCAGGTAATCGATCATACCACGCTCAGAAATTTTGAGACTTTGGAACTTAAGAATGGTCTTACCGAAACAAGTATGTTGCAACAAGATACTAATCTGCTTAAGGATTATTTCTTTACAGCAATCAAAGCTGTAGACCCTTTAAGTTGGAGAAAATTTAAGATCGTAGTCGATGGTGGTAACGGTTTAGGTGGATATTTTTTAGCAAAAATGCTTGCCAAATTACCTCAAATCGAAACATTTTTTCTAAATCAAGAACCGGTAGCATCTTTTCCTCATCACTACCCTAACCC
>CALARN010000059.1 GCA_937889205.1 uncultured bacterium | reverse complement strand
CAAGATGGTAAAGTGAATTCATTAGACTTTGCCAATCAGATTTATAATCTTTTTACAGCCGGAAATTAACAATAATATGAAGACACAATTAATCAAAATATTATTAATTAGCTTCTTTGTTTTACTGATAGCTGCATTTACCAATATTTCGGTCAGCGCAGCTTCATACGAATTCTCTCCTGCTACAGCAAGCATTCCATCAGCGTGTTCATTTGAAGTAGATGTGAAGGTAGATACCGGAACTGCTAGATCAAACGCTGCAGATATTGAAATTCACTTTGATCCAACCCAAATTTACATACTTGATAGCAACTCTAGTATACCAGGCGTCCAGGTTAAAAATGGTGATGCCTATGATTCTTATGTTTACAATAGCGCAGATAATGCTACCGGAATAATAAGAGTAGCAGCGGGTTCAATTATGAGCGAATTAACTGGTAGAAAAACATTTATTCGCATTGGTTTTCAAGCTAAACCAGGGGCAACGGTTGCAAATTTTAATATATATTTCACCGGAGCCAATCATACCTTAGATAGTAATATTGCAGACTCGGTTACCAATCTGGATCTGCTCACAAATATAATTGATGGAAGTTACACCTTTAATGAAACTTCTTGTGCACCAGATAGGATTGCTCCAATTATCATCGTTCGTGACCCCCAAGGGCCAGGCCATGATGGATTATTAACTATCGAAGTAGACTTAACTGATGAACAAAGCGGTGTAAATGTCGGAACCTTTCAAGTTGTTATAAATGGGGTCGTTTATACATCAAGTAATGCCGTAGTCACTTATAGTGGAGACAAATTCCACTATCAATTGCAACTAGATCCAAATTTAATGGTAAATTATAGCAGTCCCACAATGTTGCTCTTAACGGTTAGAGATTTCGCCGGTAACTTAGGTTCAAAAATAATCTATTTAAATTTCCCAACACCAACACCATCTCCGACTCCAACCACATCCCCTTTGCCAACCGTAACCATAACTCCTAGAATAACTATAACAACTATACCTACTGATACCCCTCAAATAACCGAATTACCCGAAACCGGCCCATCACCTACACCCTGCCCAGTTTACACTGATAAAACCTGTATAGAAATAATCGATAAGGAATTAGAAAAAGGCAATTATTATGACACAAAAACAGTTGATAATATCAGTCTAACTATCGGGAAGATTAATCTAATGGTTCCAGGACTTGGATTACTTGCTTTACTAAGTCTTCTAGTAAATATTCCTTCTTTAGGATCAATCATTTTCACAGCTATTGCCATTAAAAAGTGGCAAAAAAGATTATTGAATTTCATTGGAATAATTACCGATAAAGATAATAGCAAGTATCTTGAATCAATAAAAGTTACACTTCTTGATTCACAAAACTTAAAATTATCGGAGACAGAAACTGATTGTTTAGGAAGATACTTTTTTGATATTAAACCAGGAATATATAAACTTGAAATAGAAGGCAATTATTATCAGAAAGCACAATACCCAATAAGTTATTCACAAGAAGAAAAAGTATTACATCAAATTATCTCAAAAAACCGCCGGACCAGCGTAATTGATAGGATGAAATCTTCAATAAGAAAGGTATTAACCAAAGATGGCTTTGTTTTTTCAATTATTGCTTTAATAATTTCGATATTTGCATTAGTTTTCTCTCCAGGGACTATTACCACAGTAATCTTTGTAATAAATATCGTAATAATGATTATCACAGTGGGCTTAAAAATACTTTATAACAGGAAATACGATTAAATTATTATCAATCGTGTCTATTATCAATTTCTCTAAATCTAGCCTGCTCTTTAACGAAGAATAACTCGACTTCTCCAGTTGGCCCATTTCTATGTTTTGAAATTGATAACCTCCTATTGTCAGAAACCTCTCCTTCATCACCGCTAACTTTACTTAAAAACATTACAATATCGGCATCTTGTTCAATCGAACCAGAGTCTCTTAAATCTGACAACTGCGGGGTCCCACTACCACCTCTTTGCTCAACTGCACGACTAAGCTGCGAAAGAGCCACCACCGGTACATCTAGTTCTCTAGCAAGTAATTTTAAAAATCTAGAAATCTCTGAAACTTCTTGTACCCTACTCTCTCTATTTTGACCTGTGATGAGTTGTAAATAATCAATGATAAGAAGGTCAAGTGATTTCTCTAACTTGAGTTTACGGGCCTTTGCGCGCATTTCTAAGATACTAATACCTGGGGTGTCGTCAATATATAATTTTGCTTCAGCTAA
>CALARN010000058.1 GCA_937889205.1 uncultured bacterium | reverse complement strand
ATATGGATCGATCATGGATGGCTTCATCCATACCGATATCGAAGCCACTAGCGGTCAGCAAATGGGTAAAAATAAGGATACGGGGATTTCCCGTATCTATCGTGATATTTATTATCACGATCCTATTTGCGGTAGTGCTATTGATTTAATGTCTAATATGCCATTTAGTGACTTTAGCTTGACAGGGGCTAAGGACAGTAAGGTATATAGTAAATATGATGATTCTATTCACAATATGAACATCAAGCCTCTGCTCCCTATTCTGTCAAACGAATATTTAACACAGGGGCTTTTTGTTTCTACTACTATTTTTGATGAATCAGAGGGTGTCTTTAACGGTATCGTGCCGCAACAGATAGACTATGTAGAAATCTCTCCAGTTCCTATTTTCGGTCGCGATCCTCTTATTACTCTTATGGTCGGCGAAGCATATAAATCACTAGATTCTAGTGATCCTCGTATGCAAGAATATAAGAGCCTGATGACTTCTACTGACGGTTCACTTAAACCTAATCCAGAAGACGTTATTTATATCCCTCGTAGAGCTTTGCTTCGAGATTTCAGAGGGGTGTCAATCTTAAGACGAGTTCTTTCTACATGGCTATTAGAAAGAGCTTTATATCGCGGTACTCTTGACCAAAGTATGAAACGTCAGCGTTCTATTACGCATATGACTGCTGGCGATACAGAGTGGACGCCAACACAAGAAGAAATGACACAGCTAGCAAATATGCTAGTTGCTGCTGATATGGACCCTGTTGGTGCTATTTTTGTTACCAGAACTGGCGTCAATGTCGCTGATGTAAGAAGTGCAAACGACCTGTGGAAAGTAACAGATAATTCTGATTTCTTTACTCAAAACAAGTTACGTTCGCTTGGTATTTCGGAAAGTTTCATTTCCGGCGATGCATCTTACAATAGTCTTGAGCAAGCAATGTCGGTTTTCATTGAAAATATGAGAGCCTATCGTGAAATGCTTACTTACGAGCTATTCTATGATAAAACATTTCCTAGAATTGCTTCTGTTAATGACTATCAGCGTCGCAGGTATGGACTAGAAACTGCACAAGTAGATGATCCTAGACAAGGTGAGCTATTTGATACAGGCTTAGCCCCTACTATCGGATTTTTCAGAGAGCATTCGGCTTTAACTAGAGAAGAACGTCGCAATTTATTTATCCCAAAAGTTCAATGGCATAAAAGATTGCGACCGGAAGCTGACCAAGAATATCTTGGGCTGCTTTCTACTTTGCAGGAAAATGGACTCCCTATTCCTTTACGTATTTGGGCGGCTGCTGGTGGTCTAGATCTTGATTCTATTATGAATCAAAAATCTGACGATCTTGATCTTCGTTCGAAGGTAAAAGAATGGATGGCTAAAATTAAGCCAGTAGAAGGTGAGGGTGGAGTAGAAGGTGGTGGAGGTCTTGATCTATCTTCTGTTATTTCAGCTATTAAACCTAAAAAGCCGTCATTTACTGAAAGATTGAAGAATCTAGACCCCGAATCAGTAGAGCCACATAACATTGCCGGG
>CALARN010000057.1 GCA_937889205.1 uncultured bacterium | reverse complement strand
AAATAATCTTTTTAATTGGTGATTTTACTGGAAAAATTGGCGATCCCACAGACAAATCGGCTGCACGAAGAAAATTAACCGACGCAGAAGTACAAACAAACTCGGCATCTTTCGTTGCCCAAATCAAAAACATTTCTGATTTCGATAGTGAAGATAACGCACCACTAATAAAGTACAATTCTACCTGGAATTCTGCCTTAGATTTCTCAGATGTAATTGAATTGGCAAGCAATTTCACTGTACAACAAATGATTGAGAGAGATATGTTTCAAAAAAGATTAAAAGAGGGGAAACCAATTTATTTACACGAGTTTCTATACCCTTTAATTCAAGGATACGATTCAGTAGCAATGGAAGTAGATGGTGAATTTGGCGGTTCGGACCAAACGTTCAACATGTTAGCCGGAAGAACATTAATGAAAGGGTTAAAGAATAAAGAGAAATTTGTAATTACAACTAACCTTTTACTTTCAAATGACGGGGTTAACAAAATGAGTAAAAGCGTCGGCAATTGTATCTTTCTTACCGATTCAGCTAACGATAAATTTGGTAAAATTATGTCTATTCCTGATAATCTAATTGTACATTATTACGAGCTTCTCTCAGATTTTTCAGAAGACCAATTATCTGAAATTCGCAAGCGTCTTGAGAATGGAGATAATCCAATGGAGCTTAAAAAACAGCTTGGACAATTGGTTGTCACGCTATTAGACGGAAATGAGAAGGCAAAAGAAGCTCAAGAGCATTTTGAAAAGACGGTACAAAACAAAGAAATCCCTGAAGATTTGCCTACAATTAAGCGCGAACATTTAATTACAGAGTTAGCGAGGCTAGGGGATATCAACGAAACTACTGCAAAAGAAGTATTGACGGCTAGTGGCATGACTACAAGCAACGGGGAAGCTAAAAGACTAATTGGCGAAGGAGCAGTTGAATTCAATGGGGAAAAAGTAACCAATCCTAACCTAGTGATTGAAGTTTCATCTTTGTACTTAATAAAATCCGGGAAAAGAAAATGGTTAAAAATTTCTTAATAATTATAAATTACAACTATGTCTACAAAAAACAGAAATAAATGGGAGAAACTAATTTGGATAGTAATAATCGTAGTGTTGATTGGTTCAATGGTATTAGTACCACTGCTACAAGTCTTAGTATAAATTTTTTAATAATACATAAAAAGTGTATCGATTAAGCGATTCCATTTCGTTATTATCTCAGATTGGCCCAAAGCAGCAGGGCAATTTATCAAGAATTGGTATCAATACGATTGCCGACCTGCTTTATCATTTTCCAAAATATTATCGAGATACTAGTAACATCGTCCCCTTAACAGAACTTAATCGCGAACAAAAACAAACAGTTAGAGTGAAACTAATAGATCTTAAGAGTATTAGAATAAGAGGGGGGAAGTCAATTCAAAAGGGAACGATTGTCGATGATAGCGCAGAAATAAAAGTAACCTGGTTTAATCAACCTTTT
This sequence comes from uncultured bacterium, assembly GCA_937889205.1. Lineage (GTDB taxonomy): Bacteria > Patescibacteriota > Dojkabacteria > B142 > OLB20 > CALARN01. Next base: position 851 of record CALARN010000057.1, on the reverse strand, counting down.
ATTGTCAACGCTTTACCAATCAATACCGAAATATTACTCTCAGGCAAACTAAGTAACAAATCGTTGAAACCTGAACTACTTAGCCCAGATTATGAAGTAGTAAAAGTCAACAATATTAATTTAGGTAAAATTGTTCCTATTTATCCACTCACTGAAGGTGTTACTATTAAGTGGTTAAGGGCTAGATTTGACCAATTAATTAGAGGACTTGATAGTATTGAAGATCTTAAAGATACGTTACCACAAGAAATTCTTAATCAGTATCAATTAATTGATATTAAATCGGCTCTTACACAAATCCATATCCCGCAAACACAAGAGTCTTTGATACTTGCAAGAAAAAGACTAGCTTTTAATGAATTGTTAGATATCTATCTTAAATTAATTAAAGAAAAAAATTTAAGATTAAATGCAGCAGCTGCTAATATCTTCATTAATAATGAAGATATTGAGGAATTAAAAAACTCACTCCCTTTTCAACTAACTAAATCACAAGAGAATGCAATTAATGAAGTCTTCACTGATTATTGCAAAGGCTATCCAACTAATCGACTTATTCAAGGCGATGTAGGTTCTGGAAAAACCATCGTAGCCTTACTATCAGCCCTACCTGTGATTTCATCAGGATATCAGGTAGTCGTCTTAGCTCCGACAACTGTATTAGCTAATCAGCACTATGAGACCTTTAACAAGCTATTAAAAGATAAATATCCAATTGGATTGTTGACTCAAAGCACTGTTAAAAAACATGATATTAATGATAATACAAAAATAATAATTTCTACTCATTCAATTCTTTATCATCAAGAAATCCTTAATAACCTAGGCTTACTTATTATTGATGAACAGCA
>CALARN010000056.1 GCA_937889205.1 uncultured bacterium | reverse complement strand
TCTACCATTGAGCTACCGACCCAAATGTGTTACCTAACTGTCGAGAATTATAATGCTTTTTGCTAAAAATATTCTATATTTTTGTATTGTTTCAAGGCTTTTACAGAATAATGATAATAATTCATATCTAAAGCAATTAAATCGATTCTATATGAAAAATTTGCAAATATTTTTGTACTAGCTAACCACATTTGAAGAGTTCTCATCAATTTCTGTAGTTTACGAGTTGTAAATAATTCTACTGCCGCTAAAGTATTTAGATAACTCGTACTTTTGACTTCAACAAAAACAACTTCGTTAGCTTCATAATCTAGGCAAATGACATCAATTTCACCATATCTTGTAGAGTAATTATAGTCAATAATTGAATAGCGCAAATTCAAGTAGCAAATAGCTGTTGTTTCAGCAACTTTACCTTTATTAACATTGTTTAACATTATCAATAATCTCTTTAATTGGTGCGAAACTTTTTCTATGCAAATCACATAAACCGTTTTGTTTTAGTGCCTGCTGATGAGAATTTGTCCCATAGCCCTTATTCTTTGCAAAACAATATGCAGGATATGTCTTTGCGAACTCTATCATTACTTTGTCCCTACTTACTTTTGCAACAATAGAAGCGGCGGCTATTGAGTAATGCTTGAGATCCCCTTTTACTACTTGTAATGTGTTCGTACCAAAATCAATATTAAATTTACCATCTATCAAAAAGAAGGTATGTTTATTATTATATCTTTGGATTATTTCTTTTATCTTAACTATTGTAGCTTGATAGATATTTAATTTATCAATTTCTGCTACGGTAGCATAAACAATAAAAAAACGCTTAGAATCTAATTTTCTATAGATGTCTAAGCGTTTATCTTCATTAATTAGCTTTGAATCAGTAACCTGAGTTAGTAATTCGTCATTTAAATCGTATTCATAACTTGCTACGGCTAGTGGACCAGCCCAACTACCCCTACCTGCTTCATCAATTCCTATAACTCTTATATACCCTTGATTTAATAAATCAATTTCTAACACATCGTCAGTCTTACTCTGCTGCAGTTTCTGTTGCATTTTCAACAGGACTCTCTGCATTCGTTTCATCTATCTCAGTTTCTACTGAAATATCTTCAGGAATCATTGCTCCCTCATTAACTTTCAACGCTTTCTTACCAATTCTCTTTCTCATGTAGTAAATCTTTGATCTTCTTACAGCACCTTTTCTAATTAATACAATTTTAGCAATGTTTGGGCTGTTATAAGGAAGAATTTTCTCAACACCAATACCGGCACTAATTTTTCTGATGGTAAATGATTTGGATATTCCGCTACCTTTAATAGCAATTACAATACCTTTGAAGAGCTGGATTCTCTTTTTATCACCTTCTCTTACAACTAGGCTTACTGCAATAGTATCACCTACGCCGAAAGCTGTCTGTTGTTTCAGGTACTTTTCTTCGACCTTGGTTTTAATGATTTCCTGATTCATGATAACCTGATTAAAAATATTAAATGACTTGATGATTTTAGCATTTAAGTTGAATAAAAACAATCTCAACTTACTAGTTATAAATACTATTAACAATGTTTGCTTGACTCTATTGGTTTAATACTAATGCAGCTTTAATTTTATCATATCCAAAACCCCTTCTTAGAAAATATGAAGAAATTTTCAATGCTAATTTTCTATCTTTGGGCATATTTGTAACATGAAACTTTTTTAATGCATCTTTTTTAATTATCTCAACTTCAATACTGCTAAAATCTTGGTTTGATAAAACATCATTAATTACTTCTCTAGCGACCCCTTTCGCATATAGTTCGGCTTCTAGTTCTGCCCTACCCTTGCCTTTAAATGATAATCTATTGTCAATTAGCCATTTTGCAAACTGAGAATCATCTAGGTATTTTTCATCAATTAGCTTATTGATAATGTCATCTAGTATTTTATCTTGCATATTTTCTTCTAGTAGGAGCTTCTTGATCTTGCTCTTAAGATATGTTTGCATTTCTCTTAAAGTTCTTGGCCTAGAAGCTATTTGCTTTATTGCAGCGTAATATAATTTAACAAATAAATCTTTGTTTAAAATCTCTAGCCACAAATCATGTGTAATTACTAAACCTTGATGTAACTGAAATTTAACTAAAGTATTCTTATTAATTGAAGCTGCAAATTCTTCATCAATAAATATTTGCACAAGATTCTGTTTTTTGGATTGTACTAGTTTTGTTATCTGCATAATATGAAATTATACCAGATTGCATTACTTGCCGAATCAATTATAATTTACTTAATGAAATTTCCTAGTTTAACAAAATTCTTAGTATTAATAGATATACCCTTACTACTTAAGGGCTTAATAATCATTGGGATTTTACTTATCCTAATTGCTTATCCTATAAATAGCTCATTGACTAAAATATTATCAAATAATTTAGGTTTAAAAGAAATTACTAATCAACAATTAGTTTTTAAGTCTAACTTTGAGCCTAATATCTCTACTGATAACATTTCTCCCCAAACTTCTAAACCAGAGGTTGCTTTAGGCTGCATTTTTGTTTCAAGTAAGTCTTTATTCTTCAGTAATACAAACGATATACTTGCGGTAATTAACAAAAATATTTCGCTAAATATCATTGGAGGCTATGATGATTTAGTTTACTTAAGAGATTTTGGTATTGATACTAATGAATTTACTAGGCTAAGATTAGAACCAGCGAAAAAATTAAAACAATTAGTAAATGCGGCTAAACAAGAACTTATCCCAATATTTATTAGTTCAGGTTATCGGACTTACGATGATCAATCTGGTACACTCGAATATTGGGAGGCTCTTGCAGGTAAGGTTACTGCATCTAGATATGCTGCTAAACCAGGTCATAGTGAACATCATTTAGGAACAACCGTTGATATCCTCACTTATGAGAATGGGCTAAAACTCCTACCTAGTTATGAGCATACTAAATTAAGAAAGTGGCTTAAAGATAATGCACATATTTATGGATTTGTTGAATCGTACCCAAACTATGCAACTTCAATAACAGGATATACCTACGAGCCTTGGCATTATAGTTATGTAGGTGAAGAAATTGCTCTAAAAATTAAACGGGAAAATATTTTATTACAAGACTATCTTTACCAATTACATGGTTATTGCTTGGTAGAGTAATTCGCGTTACAATTCTTTACTAATATCAGCTTATAAAAATGCGTATAGGAATAGATATCTCATTTCTTAAAGATCAATATGCCAATCGTGGTATTGGATTCTATGGTAAAGAACTCATTAAGCGATTACTCCTTGAGCAAGAAATTACCTGGGTTCTTTTTGGATTTGAAGATAAAGATTCAAACCTAGCCTTACTAGAAAGCAAAGTGGCCGATAATATTGAATTCGTATCTTTTGGAAAAGCAAGAAAATCAAACATAATTAATAATATCTACTTTAGCCTTTTATATAAAAAGAAAATTATCAAAGCTAGATTAGACTTATATTTTGCTCCACATCTAGAAAGAGGATTACCTATCAAACAAGTGCGAACTGCGGTAATGCTACACGATATCATCCCAATGATTACAAATAATTATTCTAATCATAAGGGGATAATCAACTATATCAAAGGAGCTTGGTATAAGAGAAATTTCGAGAATGCCAAAAAAGCCGATTTGATTCTAACTAATTCTGAATTTTCTAAAAGAGAATTAATTAATAAAGCTGGGTGCGATGAACAAAAAATAGTTAAGACATATTTAGGGATTAAAACTTCCTTTAGCGATTCAAGTCAAGCAATTGATACTAGAGACACCAGAAGGGTCTTGATGATGTATAAGATACCCAAACCATATATTCTTTATTACGGCGGTCTTGAAGCAAATAAAAATATTAACAATCTATTTTATGCATTTAAGAATGTAACCAAACGATTCCCTGATATGCGAGTTGTCATTGTCGGCAAAGAGTTTAAACTTGGTTGGGATAACAAAGTCACACCTTTAACACAACAAGCTATTACCCTAATGAAACTTGCTGAAGAATTAAAAATTAAACATAATGTTGTTTATACAGGTGAAGTTGAGGAGCAGCATTTACCAATAATCATGAAAAGTGCTGAAGCCTTTGTACATTTATCAACTTATGAGGGTTTTGGATTTTCTCCTCTTGAAGCTATGGTTTCTGGTGTTGCTTGTATTGCATCAAAAAGGAGTTGCTACCCAGAGGTATTACAAGATGGCGCAGAGTTGGTTAATCCAAAGGATGTTGAAAAAGTTAGTACTGCTATTCTGACTATTCTTGAAGATGAAGAGCTTAAAAATAAATTAATTAAAAAAGGGTTGAAGGTAAGCCAACAATATAACTGGAATAGAACAACTAAAGAGACATTGACTGCATTTAAGAATACAATTAACAATAAACAAAAACTTAAAGTATGTTATGTATTGCAAAACTTCTTGCCTTTTAAAGGAGGAGCAGAAAATAATTGCTTGAATCTAGCCTTGCAACTTAAACAACAAGGACACGATGTTACTGTCCTAACAAGCAATAATGGTTCTAATAAAAACTACGAAGAATATCAAGGTATTAAGATATATCGTTTTAAAAAGTTGAATAAGTCCTATTATTTTGGTTTTTACCCAAGAATTATTAAAGGAATCATCGAAAGCGATGCACAGATAATGCATGTACATGGTTTTGGCTTTATTTGGCATGATTTAGGTTTAATAATTCGCAAAATAGTTAAACCAAGGTCCAAAATAATCAACACTCCTCACGGTCCATTTATGGCCTTAAAAAGCTACTCATTTTTACAAAAACTGATGAAATTTGTGTTCTCAAATATTCAAAAATTATATTTAAATAGACTTTATAGCACTGTAATTGCGGTAAATCCTAATCAACATAAATGGATTTCAGAAAGCGGCATAACAAGTAGCAAAATTAAATACCTTCCAAATGGAATCAAACTTGATTATTTTACAGAAACTGATACCGCTGATATAAGTACAAAATATAAACTTGGGAAAAAATTTATTATCACCTTTATCGGTAGGTATGAAAAATATAAGGGTTTGCAAGACTTAATTGCTGTAATGCCCCAGCTGCTTGAAATTTCGAAGAATATTAAATTAGTTGCAATGGGAGTAACTGGTAGTTATTTACCAAAATTAAAACAACAAATTGAGCAATTAAAAATAGAAAGTGCTGTAGAAATCATTGAAAATCCGGAAGATATTATTATTGAGAAGATGCTGTCTTTATCAAAGATTTTTGTTCTACCTAGCGAATGGGAAGCCTTTGGAATAAGCATATTAGAAGCTATGGCTAAGGGTAATGCGATTATCTCTACGAGAACAGAAGGTGGTGAATTTCTAATTAAAGAAGAAATTAATGGGTTTTTATATGAATTTGGAAATACAACACTTCTTAGTGAATACTTGATAAAATTGTACGAGGATAAAGTACTAATTAAAAAAATATCAGGTAGAAATATTAAAAAGGCAAAACAATTTACCTGGGAACATATTAGTATAGATTATCAAGATATTTTGTATGATTCACTTAGGTAACAATGAAATCAGGACGATCAAAAATTGATGTTTTTTTTGAAAAAATTCCGCCACTTCTTTCTTGGACATTAATCACAATGCCTTTATGGGGAGGGTTTTTCTTTCCCGAATTTACTGCTGTAGTCGTTATTTTTTTTAATATCTATTTCTTATATAAATCGGTATCAATTACTATTTTTGTAATAATTAGCAGTATTAAACTCAGAAAAAACGAAAGCATTGACTGGTTAACGCGACTAAGAGAAATCGATACACCTGAAACTTATCTAAACGGATTAAAAAATAAACTTTTATTAATTGAAAATGAAAGATTCAGCTCACGAATTTCTAACGCTCATTCTCATGATGATTATTTATTAAAGATTATTAGAAGCAGAATGCCTGTTTTTCTCAAAAGATTTTTGTTTGATCGTTCTAAAGCAAAAGCTCGTAACTTCATTAAATCTGAAATTAAGCGGATTGAAAGTATTGGGAACTATCAGTTGTTTGAAGACTGGAAAGAAATTCAACACATTGTTATTATTCCACACTGGAAAGAACCATACCATGTACTTGAAGCAACTGTTGAACGCTTAAAGAACTCAAACTATCCTACAAAAAACATTAGTATTGTTATGGCAGCAGAGGCTCGCGATGAAGAGGGAATTGAGAAGTCGAAAAAATTAAAAATGCTTTACGGAAAGTATTTCAACAAGTTTTGGGTAACCTCACATGTGATGCAAACAGGTGATTTAATTGGTAAATCATCGAACATGGCTTATGCAAGCAAAGAAGTATATCGGGAAGTAATAAATTTAGGTTGGGATCTTAAAAAAACCACTATCACGTCTTGTGATGCTGATTCACAACTACCAAGTGATTATTTTGCAAATTTAACCTACTTCTTTATATTTGAACCCGATAGAATCTATAAATACTATACTGGTGCTGTTCAACTTTACGCAAATATCTGGCGATTACCCTTCTTTGCAAGAGTCAAAAATTCGATGTCAACCATCTACAACGTTGGTAGGCTAGTCCGTACTGATAAGTTAGTACCTTTTTCTACGTACACAACTTCTTTTTGGCTAATTAATAAAATTGGTTTTTGGTCAGCAGATATTATCCCAGAAGATTTTCATACATTTTTTAAGGGATTATTCGCCTTTCCAGATAAAGTCTCAACGGTTCCAATTTATCAAAAAATTCTCTCAGATGCAGCAGAAGGCGAAGGGACTATTGATACAATAAAAAACAACTATTTTCAGGAACGCCGTTGGTCATGGGGTATCTCTGATGACGGCTGGATTTTAAAAAATATGATAAAAGGCATTATTAAAGGAAAGTTTACTATTAGAATGATTTATCTTTCCCTACATATCATTTTTGATCATGTTGCCGGTGTGGGCTTGGCATTTTTAGTTTCTTTGGGTGGAACCATTCCTTTGCTTATAAACCCTAGATTTGCTAATACCATATTAGGGTTTAACTTACCAATAGCATCAGAATTAATAGTGCGAATTACTATGTTATTCTTAGTGATTATGATTATTACAGACAGTTTCTTAAAACCTACCATGGGAACGAAACCAACTATATTTAAAAGAATATTGCTTGCTTTAGAATGGTTAATTCAACCTGTTGTAGGATTATTCATGGTTACACTTCCTGGTTTTGAAGCACATACGAGACTACTATTTGGTAAATACTTAGAGTATTATCTTACGAAGAAGAAATAGTTATTACATATGAGGGTTTATAATTGACAAAAAACGCTCAATTCAATAGAATGATGGCGTGGTGTTGTAGCCAAGCTGGCTAAGGCAAGGGTCTGCAAAACCCTCATGCGTGGGTTCGAGTCCCACCAACACCTTAGAAGTTCTTACAAAATTAATGCCGCGGTGGTGAAATTGGTATACACGCTGGACTTAAAATCCAGTGCTCTTAACAAGCGTGAGGGTTCGACCCCCTCCCGCGGTATTTTTCTTCAAATATTCTCTCTAACTTGTCCTATTAGTTCATTTAAATTAAAATCTAGTTATTAGATTTCCAATATTTTATGAAATATCGAGGCCTTTCTAAAGCGGAAGCATCAAGGAATCAAAGTCTTGGGCTAGCAAATTCTACAATAGATTCTTATGTACCCAGTTACTCCAAAATACTCTTTAAG
>CALARN010000055.1 GCA_937889205.1 uncultured bacterium | reverse complement strand
AAAGTAACAAAATTAGAAGGATTCCCAAATCAAAAAAGAGGAGGCAAGGGGGTTTATGCAGCAAGAATAAACGCTAAAACTGGAGTACTAGCTACAGCTAGAATTCTTGATCACCCTCAAGCAGATCTACTAATTGTAAGCCAATCAGGTCAAGCAGTTAGGATTCCGACTAATGATTTACCTGAAAGAAACCGCCAAACAGCAGGCGTAAAATTAATGAAAGTTAGATCTGGAGATTTAGTCACAGCTATTGCGATAATTTAGTGACTAAGATAATATGTATTCGTTTGTTATAAAAGTTATGGATTACTCAAAACAAAAAACAACATTTATTAAACTCATGATTACTTAATGGGTCGAGAGAAGATTGTCTAATAACCAAACTCTCGCCACAAGCGAGAGTTTTTTTATTGTTTTTTGTACATACTAATTTATTTAATTTAAAATCCAATGACAAAAGCTGAAATTAAGCAAAAACTGAGTGAACTTAATGCACAATTAGATCAAATAGTTGCAACTATTCAAGTAGAACGCCAAGAAGCTAAAGAAGATGAGAACAACGTAATTGAAGAGTTAATGATCAATCAAGGTATTATTGAGGAACAAATTATCAACCTAGAAAGTTTGCTTTTTTCAACTAAAAAATTTTCAAATAAAAAGTATGTGATTCATAAGTCTGGAACTAAGAAAAAGATATCAATCGTTCACGAACAATTAGCAGATAGCAGTAAAGGCCTAATATCAGAAGCTAGTCCTTTAGCACAAGCCTTAAAGAAGGCTAAAGTAGGGGAGGCATTTCGGATTAATACCCCCATGGGCGAAACTGAATATGATTTATTAGCCATTGAATAGCACTAGCTATCATTAAATTTAATACACTATACATACAGAATACCCTTAAGGGTAGAGGCTTTTCCGTGAAACATTTAGCAAAATTATGTTTTATACATCCCAATTATTTAGCGGATGATAATCTCGATGAGTATCTTCAGCCAGCTTTTCAGGAGTATGTAAATATTTAGTAGTAGTTTCTAAAGATTCGTGACCAAGCATAGTTTGTAAAGCCACGACATTTGCGCCTTTTTCAGCCATGTATGTTGCAAATCCATGCCTAAGGCTATGTGCTGAAGTCTTAATGTTAATACCTAGTAATTTACGATACTTAACAATTTTCATTTGAAAGTAGTTGTTTGATACTCTGATAGTATTTTTATCGTCGCTATTTAAACGCGAACCCTTTGTAGGTATGAATAATGCAGGGTAATCATCGTCACGTAAATTGATATACCTAACTAAGAAGTGCTGACATCTTGGCGTGAGATAAACATAGCGTTGTTTGCGACCTTTGCCCGTTATAAAGGCCTTCTCATTGATGATAAAACTCTTTGTAGCAACATCATAATGTCCCAACTGTTCTAAATTGAGATTACAGGCTTCAGATATACGCATCCCGGTAGAAAAAAGTAATTCTAGAAATGCACGATTACGGGCTTTGTTTATTTCTTTTTTTTCAAATATATCCGGACTCTCAATAAGTCTAACTAAATCATCATAATTAGCTAACTCAATTTGTTTTTTTTCTCTTTTTACAAATTCGATGCGATCTGGTGCTAAAGGACATTCAAAATCATTAATTATCAGATACCTTAAATACTTCCTCAAACTAGACAACATTCTATTAACAGACTTACTAGCAAGACCAGCAACACTATTGGTTGTTAATAGCCGTCTCTTAACTCTACTTTTTATTTTAGATTCGTCCTGGGGCATTTCAGAGCGATTTACCTCGTTAGCCTTGCTGGTAAAGAGTTTATGATGTTCTGGGGTCCTTAAAACGCTTTTAAAATTATCTACTGTCTGTCTGGTGATTGATGAAAACGAAATCTGATTAAGATCTAAATATGATTCAAAAGCTGAAAGGTCACGATTATAATTGAAAAGGGTTTTCTCAGAATAATTATTACTTAATAAATAATTTATAAAATCTTGTTTATGTGGCAACATGATAATTATTTATTTAATAATTAGAAATTCTAGCACACTACACCGCTCCCCGCTGCGTTGCTAAATATAAGAATGATTATACTCACCTTTATTTGGGTTGTCAAGTACATCCCTTTCTAGATAGAGAATAGTAAAAAATATCAAACGAACTCATAGAAATAATTACTTAAAGAATAAAGAATCTTCCAACCTTCACTTATATATCTCCAGTAGTAAATTAATATTTGAAAAATCTTACTGCCACTCCCCTAGACTTATCCACAGTCAAATATTAATCGTATCATTTATATATCTGTTATGTATCCTATAGTTTTTTAAATTAGTATCACTTATACTTATCTCCTAGACCACCCCTACTCCCCTACTCTTAGCTGGATAAGCCAATCAGAATAATATTTTCTTTTGGTAGAAATAACATAATAGCTAAAATAATTTAGCTTTGTCGAAAATAATGCTTAATATTTGGATTTTACATTAATGGTTAGATCAATGGGCCGTTTATCCCCCACTCTGATATGGTCGCCAATAAAATTAGGATTAGTCCAAACAATGTTAAATATTCAACCCAAATCCATTTCCCAATGTTTTCACGCATCTCCATAGCAATATTCATAAATATGTAGAAGAAAAGGCTTAGAATTAATGCTAAATATGGAGCCTGCAATGGCCACATCGACAAAACCCCAGAAATAAAAGACAAGACCATAGCAACAGCTAAAGTTACATTTAAACGATAGGCCAACCTCAGTTCAATTGTCCATAGAGCTATATACATTAACACACCACCAATTAATGCAACAACCGATAACCTAAGTAATATATGCAAATCGTTACTGTATGCCATAAAGAAAATTAAATAAGCATCAATCAAGGCAATAATAAATAGTGCCGCTCTTGCAGCCTGAGCCAAAGGAATCTTTTCTAGATATTTTAAATTCAACAAATTAACAGTTAAGAGGCAAATGTATGTATAAATGCCAATTATTAATGTGGAGACCAATACTATGGCAATGCGCCCTACTGTACCAGGTATTAAATTAACAACAATAAGTTCTACTAGCAAAGATAATGCCATTGTCCCTAGCGCAGGAAAAACTAGCACAGTTACGAATCTTTCACCTTTTATTCTAAAAAATAAAGCCCAAGCTGTTCCAATATATAAGAATACTCCCAGCAAAACTGCTTTAAAGAAATCTATACCAGTAACAGAATCTATGTTTAATAATTTATTAAAATCAAAGTTGTTTAAAACTGCATACATTAAAGCAGTCAATCCAGAAATAATGACTATTCTTGCTCTCGTTGAAATATTTATCATTGTTGATTAAGATAATTAATTGTTTTATCTGTAATAATCCTACCCTTAGGAGTTCTAATTATGAATCCTTCTTTGATAAGAAACGGCTCATACACTTCACTAATCGTACCTAAATCTTCAGATAATGCAGCGGCAAGGGTATTTAATCCTACCGGACCCCCATTAAAAGTTCGATAGAGGGTCCTTAAAATTTTTCTATCAAGTATATCAAGTCCATACTCATCAATTTCAATCATGTTCATGCCTTGCCGAGCAATTTTTTTATCAATATTTTTAAGTTGTTGTGTTTCTGCTAAGTCTCTCACCCTTTTTAAAATTCTAATAGCAATTCTGGGCGTACGCCTTGATCTTCTTGCAATCTCAAGCGCTGCATCATTATCTATTGAGATATTTAATATTTTTGATTTTTGAATAATTAACTCTTGTAGCTCACTGTGACTATAATAATCTAAATACATATCGACACCAAATCTATCACGAAAAGGAGACGAAAGCATCCCCACCCTAGTTGTCGCACCAATCACAGTGAATGGGTTCAAATCCAATTTTAAGGTTCTCGCCGAAGGACCTTTCCCTATAACAATATCAACTTTTCTATCTTCCATTGCTGAGTAAAGCATTTCTTCAATTGATCTATTTAATCTATGAATTTCGTCAATGAAAAAAATTCCTCTGGGTGGTATATTGCTGATAATTGAAACCAAATCACCCTTTCTTTCAAGAGCCGGTCCACTGGTAGCAAACATCTCAACGCCTATCTCTGTTGCTATTATTGAGGCAATTGTTGTTTTTCCTAAACCGGGAGGCCCATGTAATAATATATGATCTAATGCTTCATCTCGTTGTTTAGCCGCCTGAATCATGATTCTAAGATTCTTCTTTTCTTTTGCTCTTCCAATCAAATCTTCAAGCCGCTCAGGCCTCAAACTCATCTCTACTTCTTTAATTGTATCAATATCAAATTCTGTTATTTGTGGATCGAGAATCGAATTAATCATTTATTTCTTAATCATCAGTTTATTTAAAGCTTTTCTAAGCATTGTTTCTGCCGAGTCTTTTTCAATAATTTTGATATCTGCTAAAACACCCGCAACCTCATTTTTATTATATCCTAAACCCAAAAGTGCCTCTTCAACTTCTATGATATCTTTATTTTCTGATTGTTTCTGCATACTTGGTGAAGACTTAAAACCACTTTTCTGAATTTTTGAAGTCAATTCAATAATTATTTTTTGTGCTGTTTTTAACCCAACACCATTCCCCATCAACCCTTTAGGATTATTATTTAATATTTCATTTTTAATATTTTCGACACCAACATTATTAATTAATGCCACTGCTGTTCTAGGTCCCACACCAGAAACAACCAATAAATCTTGAAATAAGGTATAGGCATCCTTTTGTAGAAACCCGAATAATCTTACATCCTGTTGAGTATAATGTGTGTACACTAATACATCAATTTCAGCACCAATTTCTAAGTATTTATTAATTCCTTCGACTTTATAACCTACACCTGCGACATCAATTATTAAAAAATCAGAAAAAATGTCTTTAATCTTCCCCCTTAAACTAGCAATCATAACATTATCATAATAATTATTATTCGCGTTCTTTACCTAAACCGGTATTTAAGTGACAGACAGCTATTGCTAAAGCATCGGCAGTGTCATCAACCTTGGGTATTTGCTTTAACTTTAAGATTTTCGTAACCATAGCCTGAACCTGTTTCTTTTCGGCTCTACCATAACCCGTAACTGCAGTTTTAACTTGTAACGGGGTATAGCTATAGCTATTTACCCCCTTCGTCTCTCCTGCTAGCAACATTACACCCCTCGCCTCGCTTACCGAAATTACTGTTGTAGCATTTTTGAAATAAAAAATTGCTTCAATAGCCATTTCTGTTGGTTGATATTTCTCTATCAATAGTAATAACGAATCATAAATCATCTTTAATCTAATTGGTAGTGCTGTTTTGGCCGGCGTACGAATATCTCCGTAATCGATAGCTTTAATATCATTATTAATTTTATCTACAATAGCCCAACCCACAATCGCAGTCCCACAATCTATTCCTAATACCCTTCTCTTTTTATTGCTCATTGTTACCTTTAATATTTATTTTGTATTTGTCCATACAGAATCAACGTCATCATGTTCCTCTAATGCCTCAACAATTTTATCCACTTTCATAGATACTTCATCTGTTATTTCTATCAAATCATTCGGCTTTTTTATCAATTCCGCTGTTATGATTTTGTAATTACCCAAAACAAGCTTTTTGTGTACTTTTGAGAAATTTATCTTATCTGTAAACACCTCTAACACAGAAATTGGCTCTTCTTTTTCATTTTCAATTTCAGTTTGGTTAATATCTGTAATCCCTTCAATTTCCATTAATTCCATTTCAATCTCTTCTATTTCGGCAGGAATATAAGTATCCTCTGTTCCAAATTTTTGACTCTTTTGTAATCTTGCAGGCTCCACAATAATTAAACCCAACTCTGTAAATTGCCATGAAACGCTGCCAATTGATGCCATCTTAGCACCATTGCTTTCGAGAATTTTCTTCACTTCTGCAACAGTTCGATTAGTATTATCAGTCTGGCAATCAACTAGGATATTAACACCATTACTAGTTATCGCTTCATAAGTGACTTTTTGCATTGAAACTTTCGCATCTTCACCTGTAGCCTTTTTTATCGATCTTTCAATATTATCTGCAGGCATGTTTACTGCCTTTGCTTTATCAATTACTAATCTTAAAGAAAAGTTTGAGTCAGGATCGGGTCCACCTTCTTTCACAGCTAAAGCAATATTTCTTCCTAATTTTGTAAAGATGGCACCTCTTTTTACATCATTAGCACCTTTTTGGCGTTTAATTTTCGCCCATTTTGAATGTCCGGACATGATGATATTTAATTAATAACTATTTTGATATTTTACTCTATGTAAAGGGTTATGCGCAAAGAAAAATCATATTTAACAGAGATTATTCATACAAATCACCCAATTCAACAACAATATCTCCAACATGTCTATTTGGAAATTTCGAATTAACAAACTCTGCCTTGTTATTAAAAATCCTGCTTAATTCAAGAATTGTATAAGGGTATTTTTCAGGTTCGGCACAATAAATTTTTGTAATTTCCGCCGCCGAAAAACCATTCCCAACCTTAACAACCCTTCCGCCTGTATTAACAATCCACCGAGCACGATTATTTGCTAGCCCACGAATTTGAGACGAATTTAAAATCTCAATTTTTGCCTGTTCTTTAAAAATCTGCATATCAAAGAAAATATTATTAATATCTTTATCAATTTGTGTTAAGTCTGGAGTAAAAACATCATAAAAAGAGATTGACTTTGTTTTATTATAAGACGATTGTCTTGTATACCCCTTTTTAATTTCCTTCTCTTTGGTATTTAGTAAAGCCTGAGAAATTGTCAAAATCTCTTGTTTTTCTAAGTCAGTAAAAATACTCTCAGCAAATAAATTAATAATTTCAGGTAATTTAACAAATGTTCTAACTGAGTTTTGATAGTATGGAAGGGCGACAATTACATTCTGCTGTCTTAACAGTTGATCATCACGACCATTGTTGTCGCTAGCCATAAAAGGTATTAACTCTGACCCCCAGATTAATTTATCACTACCTGCCTCCCAACTAATTTCTTGACCACCAGTTAATCTTGTAATATCTTTATCATTCACTGTCGCCGCTATACTTACCTTAATTGGGTTAAGTTCAGTTAATAATTTTATTGCGGCACTTTTCTCAATTACTACATACTTATCAACTTTTACTGCCAGCAGTGTACTTACTGCATTTTTTAAAATATTAATTTTATCACCTTCGATATTCTTATCATGAAGCATTGTTCTGAAATTTATATCTTTCCCAATAGCAGACATATATACTTTTAAATCCGGATTAATCATAAAAACCGCAATAGCGTTATTAATAGGATCGATACTGTATATTCCCAAAGCATCTATAAATACATGATCTTCCGTAACTTGATCCGTTCCTACAATTAGGATCGTAAGCTTGTCTTTACCATTCCATTTATAACTAGATACCATCCCCTCTTGCTCAAATTTTTCTGGTTGAAATTTAATCCAAGCATCTGCAATCCTATAGAAATGAACAGAACACACCGCTGTTGATAGGATTAATAAAATAATAATAATGAGCCGAAAATTAAAATTAATACTAGGTAAGAATTTAAAAATCTTATTATTTGAATAATTTCCTTTAATGACCGAATTCGTTCGAGCCTTTTGTTGTTGATTTTTAATCTTATGAGTAAAAGAAGCTTGAGTTTTTCTTCTCTTGATACGATTTATAAGATTATTGAATATTGTTAATGCCATTAAAATTGAATTCTGAGAAATTATCTGGAATTGGTGCAATTAATTCTTTAGTTTTCCCATTTAGCAATTTCACCTTTATCTTCCAAGCGTGAAGCATGAGTCTTGAGTACTTATTTCTTCTTCCATAAATTACATCCCCAACAATTGGAAATCCTAGGTTCGACAAATGTACTCTAATTTGATGAGTTCTGCCAGTTTTGGGCATAGCAGTTACAAGCGAAAACTTCCCTTGATTGCTCTCAGTAAAATCTAAAAGGTTAATTTTAGTTTCAGATATCCTACCCATTGTTGGATTAACAACACTATATTTTTTTCTATTTCCCGGACATCGTCCTAAATAATTTCGGACAACCAGCCCTTGTTCGGGTATTTTGCTAGAAATATTTCCCGCAATTATTGCAATATAAGTTTTATTAACTTCTCTTTCGGCAAATAATTTTGAGTAATACCAAAGCCCTTTGTTGGTTTTGCCAATCATTACCAAACCTGAAGTATCTTTATCAATTCTATGAATTAATCCAGACCGAATTTCACTCCCAACATTTTTTATACCTTTATAATGAAAAGCAATTGCATTCATAAGGGTACCAGTATAATTGCCGGTCGCTGGATGTATCACCATGCCCGATGGTTTGTTAACAACAAGCAAGTCATCATCTTCATAAACAATATCTATCGGTATGTTTTCTGGTTCTAGTTTTAACTCTTGCGGTAAGATCACATCTAAAGATATTTTAATTTTGTCGTCCAACTTTACCCTATAATGCGGTCTATATTCAACTTTATCATTTACCATTACTTCTCCAGCATTGATTTTTTGACGAATTAAGCTTCTACTAAGGGAGTTTTGGATAGTTGTTAAGTACAAATCCAACCTTTGATCTAAATTTTCATCTGTTACATAATATTCTTGCGTCATTGTGGTTGTTTAACAAAACTTCTTCTCATTCTATTTCTTAATATTTTAATTTTCTCTTTAGAATCTAAATCACTGTTTTGTGGCTGCATTTTTGAGTATGACAATGAAAATCGTTCTTTTGTAGTTTGCAATAATCCATTATTAGAATATGTAAAACTCTGTCTTTTCTCTCTTTTTACTAAATTTGAAGTATCTACATCTCTGTTTCTACTTAAATTCCCACCTCCCAGAGAGCCAATAAACAGTATTAAACCAATTACAAATAAAATTGCTGAGAATATCTGTTGAAGATCAATAACGTTTAGTATATAAGGAGAATAACCTTGAGTAAATATTCTTAGAATAAACTCTATTATCGAAAAGAGTATTATATATAAGCCAGCAAATAAGCCTTCATTCTTAACAACTTTTCTTAAAATGAACCAAATAATTAAATAGAGAATATTATATCCAATTCTAAATAGTGCCACTGGCATTCTCCCTCCTTCTTCTAGATTCATTCCCAGCATTTTGCCAGCAAAGAACAATAGTAGCAACAAGGGGATTACTCCAAACACATAACTAGTTACCATTTTACTAAGAAACACACTAAAACCTTTTTTCTGTTTAGATTTCTTTGAAATTAACAATACTCCAATGATGAGTCCAAAAAAAACTCCAATATATAAAAAATTTTTATCAAATAAATCGAAAACTAGCCAAATATTCTTAGCATAATAACCAAAATTAAGAAGTACTGAGAATAATCGAGCAAAAAATAGTGAAAGGAATAGTGCCCCCAACACCACATCAAATATCTCAATTGGCTTCATATCCCTTTTTGACTGATACCAATACGAAAAAGAAAAAACCAAAATATAAACCAAAATACCTAGTACAACTAAACTGATATTATAATTTAAAATTGTTAATTGTAATGGCTGCTCCATACATTTTAGCTACAAAATAATCTCTAAATATTTTTTAATACAATTTTTGACTTAGCCTTCCCATAAGTTACCACAATGAGATTTTTCTTGCTTAACCATGGTTCCCAAGCATTAACGACATCCTCTTTTTTAATATTGTTAATAATTTCTATCACTTCTTCTCCAGATATAATCTTCTGATTTGAAGCTAATAAGCTTCCATACCATGATGCAATATCGCTCGATGTTTCAAATGATGTTGACATCATCCCTAAGATATAGTTTTTTGCTCTCGCAAATTCATCATCGGTAATATCACCATCTTTTAGAGCCTTAAGTTCAACTAATACCTCGTTAATTGCCTCATTAACCCTTTTATGATCAACCCCTAGTGAAATATTAAATTGCCCAATTTCTGAATAAGTCTGATAACCCATATCAATATAATATGCAAGCCCTAACTCTTCACGGATTTTTTGAGTCAATTTCGAACCCATTCCACCCGACATAATAGTAATACCTAATCTAAAAGGTATAATTTCATTATATTCAACATCACTACCAGGTGCGAATCCTCCTATAACAATATGAGTTTGCTCAATTTCTTTATTATATTTCTCTACCCTACCATTAAGCTTATTAGGTGAAAATTTTTCTGGCGATAAAATCGTCCCTTTCTTTAATTCTTTTAAGTTTTGCTTTATAACATTTAAAATCTCAATTTGCTTGAAACTACCTGAAACAATAACCAAAGTATTATTTGCAATATAGTTGTTAGAAATAAATTCTTTGCATTGCTCAACACTAATTTTTGAGACAGTATCAATAGTACCTGCAATATCTTGCCCTATTTGATTCGCTTTAAAAAGATTATTCAAGAACAATCGATAGGCTTTATAACTTGGATGGTCTTCGTACATTTTTATCTCTTCAATTACAACTTTTTTCTCTTTCTCAAACTCTTTTTGAGGAAATATTGGATTCTTTATCATATCCGCTAATATCTCAATCATTGGAATTGCATTTTGTTTTGGGCCTTTAATATAATAACTCGTAGCCTCTTTGCCGGTATATGCATTTTGATATGCTCCTAAATTTTCTACAGCATAAGAAAGCAACTTACTAGAAGGAAACTTCTTTGTCCCCTTAAATAAATTGTGCTCAATTAAGTGTGCTATACCGGTATTTTGGGAATTCTCGTTACGACCACCTGCTTTAACTATTACCATTACTGTTATACTTGGGCATTTTTTGTCGTTAACCATAAGAACAGTTAAGCCATTCGCTAAAGTTTTTATTTTATGTTTCATATATTTTTTGAAATTTTTTTATCTGTGTTTTTTGTTCTTCTTTTTATTCTTCTTTTGAGGAGCTACTTGCAATTGTTCGTCTTTATTTTCTGGTTCTGTTTCAGTTTTAACCTCTTTCTTCTCTTCTAGCTTTTGATTTTTAATTACTTTTGAAAATGCATTTTTAAAGCTTGCAAGCTTCTTGCGAATCGATTTATTTTCAGTTTTAATCTCTGGGCCCTTTACCGTCTGTGTAATAACAATTTCCGGCTCGTTATCTTGAAGATTAATTATTTTTTTATTATCATCTTGAGAATCAAAACTAACATCAACCTTCATTTCACTTGCATTTTCTTGTGCCAATTTTGCCGAGTTTATTCTGAGCTCTAAAGACATAACCATTCCATCTTTTCCAACAAAATTTACAACAGGGACATTAACACCCCCGTTGCTCTCACTCTCAAAATCTAAATCAAAATCACTTGGTCTAATTAGTAAATATAAAATTAAGAAAGGGACGCCAAAAATTATATTTCCAACTCCAATTAATATCCCTTTAGTTTTGCTCTTAGTTCTTTTTGTAGCATCAATAAAAACCCAACCAGAAACAATTGCCCAAAATACAAATACATATATAACTGCCAAGGGCAAAAGTATTGCATAATCAATATTTTTGTTGAAATTTAAAAAATCTAATATTAAAGATGGCATTGGGGCGCTAAATAACATAAATAAGAATATAATACCGAAGGAGGGAATCGAACCCTCACCCCTTGCGGGACACGATTTTGAGTCGTGCGTGTATACCTATTTCACCACTTCGGCATAATATCAATTAACCATACTGGCTAATCAATTACAGCATTGATTATATGCGAATTAACTATAAAAAACAAACAGATTCTAGTTTTTGGATTATTATTGTTCAACCAACTGATTGCCCTGCTGGGGTTGATTATAAGTCTGCGTATTTTGCTGTTCAGTTAGATATGCATTTCTAAAGGCAATTAGTACTTGCATAATTTTATTTTCTAAATCTGGAATAGATTCCACTAGAAATGCTAATAATTTCTCTTGATCACCGCCTTGCTTAACCATCTCATCAAATTTTATCTTTTGATTATCACTGAGCATCGGCTCAAAATACGATACAAGATTATTGCCAAAAATATCATATAATCTATCGGCTTCTTGATTAAGAAAATTTATTTCTGTATCATCTCCATACCTTTCTTGTACTAACTGCACCATAAAGCTTAAGACGTTCTGGTCTTTATTTGAAGGAGCTCCGTTTACATCATTCATATTTTTACTTATACTAGATTAATAAAGTATCCCCAATTGTACATTATTAGCGAAACTTTATAAATATTTTTCAATAATTTTGATTAATGCCACCTAAAGTAAACACTTATCATCAAAGGCTTGCCCAAAGTAACCCCTCTCTTTCTAACATTATTGTTGTCGGAGGATTAAATTTGCTAATTTTTTTGCTACCTTGGATATTTTCAATCGAAACCGAAGAGTATTATGAAATTGCAAAAGGGTTCTTTCTAATTATTGTTGTTGCCATCTTATTAATGATTTGGGGAATAAATGTGATAATTAAGAAGCGATTTAGCTCTATTAAGACATTCCTTGACTTGCCAATACTAATCTCCGTTATTATTTTATTAATATCAACTATACTATCCATCAGCCCTGATACTAGTTTTTGGGGATATCATATGAAATTAACGGGTGGTTTCCTGATTACCATTATTCTCGTTGGCCTTTATTATTTAATTGTCAATAATATTGATAATGTTGATGTACTGAAACAGTTATTAAGAAATGCAGCCTACTCCATTTGGTTTGTAGCAATTTTTTCAATTTTAAAAGCCTTTGGCGTTCTAGACTCGTTAATAAATTCAATCACAACAGGCAACCCAGATTTTAAATTTATCGAATCTCCACTTTTTAGTCCTGTCGGCTCAACCAATGCTTTGCCACAATTATTTTTATTAGCCTTTCCTATTTCAATATTCTTATTACTAAATAAAAAAACTAACTCACTACTATCTTCAATAAAGGGCTTAATAATTACTATTACATTAGTTATAGCTATTTTTGTAAGTACAAATTCAATTGATAATAACAGCTCTGATATCATGTTGTGGTTGATATTAATTTTTACAACAATTTTAAGCGTTTTATTTATTAAAAAAGCTAAGCATTTTGAAACCAAAAATAAACTTCCTTATAATCTAATAATTTTGTTATTTCTAGTTATTACTTTAATTTTTTCCTTCGATAACAATACTAAAAACCAAATACTTAGTGGCATTTTGGGAAACAAAAAACAAATTAACATTGAGTTTTATCCTAGAATTCCATTTGAAACAAGCAAAGAAATTATTGAAGGTACTTTTGAAAAATATAAATTAAAATCAATCATTATTGGCACAGGGCAAGATACATACGGCTACTTATTTCCTCAATTCAGACCTATGAGCCAGAACCAGCAAAGTAATTGGACTGCTAATTATTCAGTGGCCAATACCCAAATTGAAATGCTGTTAACAGGTAGCGGAATATTGGGCGCGATCATAATATTTGGTGCTTTTTGTCTAAAAATATTTCAATTCGTTAGCTCTTCGATTTATAAGGATGAGGTTTCAAAACAAAAAAAATCACTTATTGTACTATCTATCACTTTAGCAATATTTGTTATTAGTTTCTTTATTTTTATTCATTCTCTCCTGTTTCTTTTTTATAGCTGGCTATTTATTGCTATTGGAACAAAACTATATTACTTAGGCAACCCAGATAAGACTTATAAATTTGAAGCACGCGTAAAGATTGTTGATCAGTATAATACAGACAAAGAAGTAAATATTATTAGTTTTATATTTGGCATTATTCTAATAATATTTGCAGTAGTCATTATTGTAACCACAACCATAAATATCTATGCCGAAAAACATTTCAGCGATGGCATTAAGGCAAGTATCAACAATCAATACAATCTTGCCTATGACAAAATACTTGCCGCATCGATACTAAATCCAAACAGAGATTATTATCAAAGTAGTAAAGCAACAATAGCTCTTACTAAACTTGATGAACTATTTGCAAATCAGTTAATAGATGAGCAATTAACAGAAACTGAAAGACAAGAGAAAGAATTAGCAGCAAACTACTTACTAAATCTAATTACTACAAGCTTAGATGCTGCAGTAAAAACTAATCCGGAAAACTATGAAAATTGGCAACAATCAGCAGTGATTTTTAAAAGGCTTACCGAGATTTCTCAGGGAACAAGATTTGGGAATGAAACACTAGTGTCAATTAGTAATGCTTTAGAGCTTAATAAGAATAATCCTGACAATTATTTAATACTTGCTTTTATTTATCAATTTAATGCAGATGAAGCAAAAAGGAGTGAAGCTGAGCAAGTATACTTAAAAGCCTATGACCTACAGCCATCATACAGACAAACAATCATTCAATTTGGTGATTATCTCGAGGCAAGAAACAAAAAAGAAGATGCTCAAAATTTATACCAAATTTCCTTAGAGAAATTCTATTCTCAATCATCAACATTTAATAGCTACTTAATTCAAAAGCTTGAATTACTTAAAGCAAAATAGGTTATTCGCATTTTTACAAATACCTCTCCCTACAGACCTATTAAACGTGGCACCCACTAATAAGCTTTATTAGCATGCTATTCAACAATCGTAATTATTGAGTAGTGTATAAATATTTTTCCACAACAGATTACCTGTCTGAAGATGATTCACGGCCGGTTACAAACAAATACCCTGTGAAACAGGAAAGCAAGCAAATTTTAATGATATATTTATGTTACCTTTTAAAACTAACTGAAGCCTCGATAAAAGAACATGTTTTAGAATTTAGCGCCAACCTAAAATGTAGGTTTTCAGAAATTCCAGGCAAGAAACCATTATTAAGAATATAGTCTGTTTGTTTAATATTTTCAAAGAATTCACTAGCCATGAATTTATCTAAACTATTCTCCTCATTTTTTTCCCAGCCTACCCCATCCCAATATACCCATGATTGCTTATTGTCATATGAGAGATTAATACCAACTAATTTACATTCTGGATTTTTATTAATTTTAATACCTTTAATTAAGGCATTATTATTTAGTTTTATTTCTGATGCCTCAGTAGTTTCAAATATAACTAATCCATTAACTTCAATAATATTATTGTCAAACATATAAGCTTTTTGATCTAAAAGATTAATTCTCTTTTCATAGTAGCTATTTGAATCATTTTTAACACTAACACCTAACACTTTTTCTTGCTTATTACCAACAACGACATTGCGTAAGCTCTTATTAATTGGCTCAAACCTCCAACCGGAAGCAAATATTGAAATAAATGATGAATAAGAAATGATTACAAAAAAACTAAATAGTAATAATACGGTAATATTTGTGTCTTTCGTTTGCATTTTAATAACTTAATTGTTTAAAGCATAAGCTAAAGAAGATTATTAATCAATATTAAAATTGATACAAAACACCTAATATTCAATATGGGTTTAGATAAATACTGTATTAATAAATGTTGACGAATTACGTAAATATTGACTTATTGCAACAACTCAAGTAAATTTTTACTAGATACTATTAACTATGCCAAACGGTTTAAACTATAAAACCTTGACTGCTATTGCAATCTTACTACTAATTGTAGTTTTTTCTGTTGTTAAAATTAGACTTAATAACCTTAGTCCCGATGTTTTAGGAGATGAAGATGAAGTTTCAGTGAGTGCATTTGTTAGAGTTACAGGAATGACTTTTCGAGTTTTTCCAGAAAAGCGCATCCCTCGTATTGGTAATTGGGATACCTTTGTCGATCTAGTATTAGTTAATTGCGAAAATCCGAACAAAACTTATACTTTTCTTAATATCCCTACTGACGAATTGGGCTATGGCTATGTTCCGTTCTCGTATAATGTCTTCACTTTTGATAATCCGTATAAAGTATTTATAAGGGGCTTTTCTCATTTAAATAGAGAATTTAATTGCTATGACATAGTTCATTCAATTGAACACATTGATTTAACTCTTGAAGGCAAAGAATTACTAGCAGGAGAAACTAGTTTAGTATATGATAATTATGTTAACTCTTTAGATATGTCTGTATTGATTAAAGACCTTTTTACTGCAGAATATAAAACAG
>CALARN010000054.1 GCA_937889205.1 uncultured bacterium | reverse complement strand
ACTCTCAAGGTTGTATTCAAACAATAATCCTTGGTGACTGATAAGCAAACTGTTTGAGTTTCTAAACCAATTAACGTTCTCAGGTATATAGCCAAATATCGTTGCTAAATCGATCGTGACTGTTGCCTGAGTCGGGTTTTGCGCATTGATAACGAAAGAAGCTTTTGAATCATTATCAATGAGTAAAACCTTATTATTATCAGGACTAGGTATAAGTTCGTAATTATTTTTATTAACTAATTCTAGTGTTGTTGCATTTAGTGAGGCTAATTTATTTGTATTATATGGATTATTCAAAAAGGGTAGGTTACTAGTTGCAAGTTGCATCCTCCAAATGCCAACATTCTCGTTAATTTCAGATTGGTTGATCACATAAAACACATAATCACCATTAGTATTAATAAATGCCTTTTGAATATTTGTATTAGTTAGTTGGATTAGTGATAGCTCCTCAGGAAAGAGCTTCGCAAAAACTTCATTCACGATTCCCTTAGTAATTGAAACTTCTTTTTCCCAAGTTGACATACCTTGAGCTTCAATTCTTAATAAATGCTCTCCGGCCTTCAAATTTGTCCCCTTGTTGGTTAGATTTTCAACTAGTTTATTATCGATAAAAAGATTGTAATCAATATTTAGAGGATCTGTATTAATTCTAATAACACCGTAATCACCAACGATACCCTCATTTGTCACACTACCACCTTGTGATATAATGAGCACAATAATAGTAGCACCCACAAGTATAAGCGGAACAGTTATAAAGAACAGTATTTTAAAGATGTTGTTTGTTTTAGATGCTCTATTCATTGTTGTAAGTATAGCAATACCATTAAATTAGTTCAATCATTAGCACAAAATGGCAACAAAAGTTGGAATAGACTTAGGTACCTCAAATTCGATTATCTCAGTTGTTGGTAAAGATGTTTTGATTTCAGAGCCAACCGTAGTTGCAATTTCTAATAAAGACAAAAGGGTCGTTGCTATCGGGGAGGATGCGAAAGGTATGTTAGGCAAAGTCCCTGAAGATATTGAAGCGCGAAGACCTATAAGACAAGGTGTAATTGCTTCATACAAACTTACAGAAATGATGATATCTCATTTAATGAATAAGGCACTTGGTAAGGTTCGCTTTTTTAAACCAGAGATTATGATTAGTGTTCCTGCAGGTATTACATCTGTAGAAGAAAGGGCTGTGATTGAAGCTGCGGCTCAAGCTGGAGCGGGTAGGGTATATCTAATACCCGAGCCAATAGCTGCTGCTATTGGAGCAAAAATGCCTATTAGCTCTTCGGCAGGCAATATGATTGTAAATACTGGTGGTGGAACATCAGAAATTGCTGTGATTTCAATGAATGGTATAGTAAATTTTGAATCAAAAAGGGTAGCCGGAGATAGTTTAAACGAAGCTATTGTTAATTATATTCGCCGCCGCACAAATCTAGTGATTGGGGAACAAATGGCAGAAAGAATTAAAATTGAAATTGGTAGCGCTCTTCCTTTAGAGGTGCCTTTAACAATGCAAATTCGAGGTAGAGATGGTTCTTCTGGAATGCCAACATCAATCGCTTTGAATACAAATGAAGTGGTAGATGGTATCAGACCGACTCTTAATCAAATTATTGATTCAATTAAACATGTATTAGAGGTTACTCCACCTGAATTGTCCTCAGATATAATTGATAGGGGAATGGTACTGTCTGGTGGAACTGCGCAACTACGCTCGATAGACGAATTATTTACTAAGGCTACTGGTGTTCCTGCTCATGTGATTGAAGGCCCAACCAGAGCTGTAATCAACGGGATTTTAGAAGCCCTTGAGAATATTGAACTAATAAAAAGGGCATTAAGATAAGGTTATTTAATTGAGGCTAAATATGATAGTAATACCTCCATTGTAGGCTCATCGAGCACATCTGGTGCTCGATTCACTTCAAGGATATATGATTTATTATTAGTTTTATCGATTACTACATCAACACCAGCTACCTCAGTTTTGTACAATTCCGCTGCTTTTTCAGAGATTTTAATTATTTCGTCTAAGCCGTTTTTGTCAACAAACTCAACAACAGCACCTTGATACCTATTATTAAGATGACTATCGGTGTTTACTCTTGATCTTTTTTTAATAACCTCAACCCTAAATCCCAATGTAACTAAACGATAATCATAGTCGTTTGGAATGAATTCTTGAAAAAGAAATAGTTTATCAGGATTATCTGTAACAACGTTTAGATATTCAGTCTTGTTTTTTATCAGATAGTTATGGTTTCCGTGAGAAGCAAAACAGGCTTTCATAATAAATTTTTCTCCAAAATATGAGAATATTTTATCACTGGCTTCTGGTAGCATCTCTGGGGACATGAACAATGTTTTTGGAGTAGGCAGGTTATTTATCTGCAGAAGCATCATTTGAACTAATTTATCGTACGCTGTGACATTATAATTATGACTATCAATAAACTTAATATTATTTGCGACCAAGTATTGAGCAATTGTTGATGAAAAGGGCTGGAATTTTTGGGTATTACGAAAATATATTAAGTCAAAATTTCTAATATCAATTCCATTCACATAAATTCTTATTGCATTATTGCCAGAGTTCGGTAGTTCAATAAAAATATCATTATAATAGCTTCTACTAACCTCGAAGGGTATAGATAATTCTTCTAGTTTCTTACTAAAGGGGCTTATTAAAGATGAGAATATTAATACTTTCATCTATTTACTTGGATCAACAAGAAATTTAGTTAAAGACTTTCTTCCAATTATTACTGGGTAGTTTAACTTACTTCTATCATAAACAGAAGCGTAAGTATCATATATGGTGTCTTTAAGCTTAATATTAATTTTGACGTACGGGCGAACACTAATTCCGTGAGATGATTTTACCACATCTAGTTTTTCGAGACGATTTGGAAATTTTGGCAAAATTTCTTTACTAAGCTCATCACTCCTTTTAATTGCTTGTGCTAAAGAAATATCCGGAGGTAGTTCAAGTTTATCAAATAATTCAACAATATCTTTATATCCTAGTTTAATTGCTAAAGAAATATCAATTGAGGATGAGTCTGCTCCGGTATCAATTTTTGCCTTTGTTGAAATTTCATTTTTCTCGCCACTATTAAAAGTGACATTTTCATAAATCCCAATTACATCTTTTCCAGAAAGTGATTCAATTTCTTCTTCAATCTCTCCTCCAAATAAGTCTTTTGCTAATCTAATGCCTTTTTCAACAGTTTTCACCTTTAAATCTTGGGCTTTTTTAAGTCTCCAGCGTATGCCATCAAAGTTTGCCAATTGAATTGAAAGACCAGGGCGCGCATTAAGCTCAACAATCACCGGTCCATAATCTCTATCAATTAAAAAATCTACAGCCATAAAGTTCAAATTTGTAGCCATCTGCGCTTCAATTGCATATCGAAGTATTCTATTCCAGTAAGGAATTTTAATACCACTAATTTGTAGTTTTGTGTTTGGAATTGTTTCAATGTATTTTCCTTTTCCTTGAATTGCATATGTTGTAGTACCATTAGCCATATCTATTCCTGCTCCGATTGCACCCAGAGCTAAATTAGCCTTGCCTTTTGATGCTTCAGTTGGCAATCGTAAAAATGACATTACCGGAATTTTATTAAAGATAATAATTCTAATATCCGGTGTACCTTTATATGCATAATATTTAAAAACCTTATGTGTTTTGACTCTTTCTTCAAATAGGGCTTTATCAGGTACTTGATTCAATGAAAATCTACCATCCAATATTTCTTTAACATGTGATTTAATTGCATCAATAGTAACTTTGGTTTTATCTGCTTTAATCCAACGGCCTTCTTTGTCTCTGTTGTAAAAAATTTCAATACCACCACCTTCTAACCCTCTGACTGGCTTTACAACAAAGCTATCAGGTAAAGAATTCCAGTCAAATTCATTAAGTTCCTGGTAGTTATTGATTGTGCAGATTAATTTGGGAGTAGGAATGTTTTTTTTAGTTAGAACTTTCTTAGTAAGAATCTTATCGTCTGCAATTCTAATCGCCTTTCCAGAGTTGTTGTTGCGAATAAAGATAAGGTTGCGTTCATTCATACCAAGTACTTTACGGCGATTTTTTAGTATTTTTGAAATATCCATGCTAAATGCTTAAAGCTAGGTAATAATTTAATTGTTTTCGGTAATTATTCCTCTGAATCTTAAATATTCACTAAACCTTAAACCGGTGAATTTCCCTACAATGATATTGATAGGTATTAAAGCTAATAGGATAAAAGGGTAGGCTACAATTGCATCTTGAAATGCCTGCCAGCTAATTATTAGATAACATAACCCTGATAAAATAATGCTCTCTAGCGAAATGAACAATGTCGTTTTAAAGTCTTTTCTAGCTAGGGTATTAAAGTATTTTTCTGAAATTGCCACGATTAATACTAGTGTAAAAGCATCGATTAAAATT
Source organism: uncultured bacterium (assembly GCA_937889205.1). Taxonomy (GTDB): domain Bacteria; phylum Patescibacteriota; class Dojkabacteria; order B142; family OLB20; genus CALARN01. The sequence continues at coordinate 3,632 of CALARN010000054.1, read as the reverse complement.
ACTTTTTGAAAATTTAATAATCCAAGTATTACTATAGATAACAGTAGGGTTCCAGTAACTCCAAATATCACTAAAGCTAACTTGGGATAATAATGAATTGATAGTTTTTTAATAATAAAATAACACATCAAAGTTGACAGAAAGATTAAGATTACCAACGGAACACCATATAATAGACCCACTAGAGGATCAGAATAGTATGAATCTTTGTGACTACCAATGATGAAAAAGATAAAGGTTATCACCAATGATAGATATATTCCTAATGACCTTAAGCCAAGAATGTGTCTTGCAAATCCAATTAATGTAGTTACAACCGGTAGCATCAAAAGAATAATAATCACGCTTTTCTCAATGCCACTTTGAATTAATATTTCATTCATAAGATTTTATTAAAAAACTACGGTGCATTATACCATTTTTATAGCATAAGTAGCAGTAGGACAAGGTTTTGGATAAAAATAAAACCCCGCCATAACAGCGGGGTTTTATAATATTTTGAAGATTTTTCAGGAATTATTTCAAGGTAACCTTGGCACCTGCTTCTTCTAATTCTGCCTTTAATTTTTCGGCATCTTCTTTCTTCATTTCTTCTTTGACAATCTTAGGAGCACCATCAACTAAGTCTTTTGCTTCTTTCAAGCCTAGACCTGTTGCATTTTTAACTACTTTGATGACTGCAATTTTATTTGCGCCTGTCTCGGATAATTCAACATCGAAAGAAGATTTTTCTTCTACTGCCTCTGCTGCAACTGGAGCTGCTGCTACTGCTGCAACTGGAGCTGCTGCTGAGACGCCGAATTTTTCTTCTAAAGCTTTGACCAATTCGGATACTTCCAAAACGGTCATTTTTTCGAGCATTTCAGCAATTTTCAATGCATCACCTTTTAACTCGACTGGTGTATTTGTATCTGCCATTTTCGTGACAATTAAAATTAAAAAAATTATACTTGGGCTTTTTTCTCTTGAACTGCGTTCAATAGATATACCATCTCTTGCATGTTGCCCTTTAAAACATACATGAAATTCCTTATTGGGCCATTCATTACATTTAGTAATTGAGCCAAGAGCACATCTTTGCTTGGCAAGTCGGCTAAAGCCTGAACTTGGGATGCAGAGATAGCTGTTCCGTTAAGGATACCACTAGTAATTGACATTCTTTCTAGATCTTTATCCTTTAAGAACTTGCTAATTACTTTGGCGGTTTCACTGACTTTATCGCTTGAAAAGACAACTGCATGTTGTCCTAATCCAAGAGATTCCAAAGGTATGCCTTTTTCTTTTGCAGCTACTTCGAAAAGCGAGTTTTTCACCATATTGTAAGATGAACCTAATGCGCTTAATTCCTTTTTGATAGCTGTTGCTTCGTTTGGGTTTAAGCTCAAAGGTTGAACTACAAAAAAACTACTGTGCTTCTCTAACGCAGTGGTGTAGATAGCGACCATGTCCTTTTTTTGCTGTCTTGTTTTGGCCATAGGTAAATAAAATAAAAAAAGTGCCTAAACGGCACAATCAAAAGAAATTCATTAGAGGTTTCGCTTGCTTGTTTCCGTCTAGATGGGTCTTATCTTTTGCCCATTGTCTACAACAGACTTAACAGCGATAATAATAACCGATTATGTCAATTTTGTCAATTGAAAGGGCTACTTCTAAGAAGTAGCCCTTTTTTAAAACTTCTACTTAATCTTATGCGTTTAACTTGTTTACATCAACACTTACATTTGGTCCCATTGTTGGGCCCAAAACTACTGTTTTAATTGGTGTTGTTCCATATTTCTTTACTTCAGCTAATAAAGCTTTATAAACTGCATAGAAATTTTCAACTAATTTATCAGCAGCCATATCTGTTTTACCGATAACTACATTAATTGGCGCACCATTTACTGTTTTAAAGTTCTTCATACCTGCTTTAAATTTTGCAATTGTTGCGCTTAAATCGGTAGAGATTGTGCCATTCTTGGGGTTAGGCATTAATCCTTTACTGCCCAGAGTTTTACCCAATCTAGCTAATTTCGGCATCATTGTTGGAGTAGTTATAAGTACGTCAAAGTCTAGTTTACTTGCTTCAATATCTGCAAATAACTCTTCGCCACCAAAAATATCTGCTTCTTTTGCTTTTTCTGCTTCATTTTTATCTGCAACGACTAGTACTCTAATCGACTTACCAAAAGAGTGGGGAAGGGCATAAGAGCCTCTAATTGAATCTTTTTTTTGTTTGTCATTAAGTTTTAATACGATTTGAGCAGTTATGCTTCCTGCAAACTTACTTGTTGAAATTTGTGGCATTAAAGCAATTGCATCTTCAAGCGTATAAAATTTGTTTTTATCGACTTTTGCTACTGCTGCGGTATATTTTTTTGATCTTTTCATTTCTTTTTTACTACTTCTTAATAATTAATCAATAATCTCTATACCCAGACTTTTTGCTGAGCCTGCAATAATTTTCATTGCTGATTCTAAAGTTGTGGCATTTAAGTCAGCCATTTTCTTTTCTGCAATTTCTTGTACTTGAGCTTTTTTAACTTTACCAACCTTAACTAGGTTTGGCTTTGCAGAACCTTTCTTTAGTCCGGCTGCTTTCAAGAGTAGGCTAGCTACCGGAGGTGTTTTTAATTCAATTCTAAATGATCTATCTTCAAAAATTGTTAGAATACATGGAATTATGTCTCCCATCTTATCTCTTGTTTTATCGTTATATTGAGTAACGAATTCTTGAATATTTACGCCATGTTGACCCAAAGTTGGACCAATTGGAGGTGCTGGAGTTGCTTTTCCTGCTTCAATAGCCAGTTTCAATACAACCTTCACTTTTTTTGCTTTAATTGCCATAGTAATTAAATGAATTTATAAGTTTATAAGTTTATAATCTAGATACTTGTAAGAAGTCTAAAATTACCGGGGTTTCTCGACCAAAGACTGATAACAATACTTTAATCTGACCTTTATCCTCATTTATTTCACTGATTGAACCAACGAAATCTTTAAAAGGACCATCGGTAACTTTCACTGCATCGCCAACCGCAAAAGAGGCTTGGTATGAGGGTTGTTCGACTTTCATGAAAGCCATTATACTTCTTACTTCTTCGGGTGCTAAAGGTGTGGGTTTTCTTTCTGTACCAACAAAACCAGTTACTCCTTCAGTATTTCTAATGATTTGCCATGTTTTATCATCCATTTCCATTCTTACCAAGACATAGCCTGGAAAGATTTTTTCTTCTACTGTACGCTTTTTACCTTCTGAAACAACAATTTTATTTTGAGTAGGAACCAAAACTTCAGTAATATATGCTTCTAAGTTGTTGGCCTTTGTTCTTTGAATAATTTGATTTGCAACTCTTTTTTCATAACCAGAGTAGGCGTTAACAATGTACCAATTTTGTTTGGTCTCATCTGCCGCTTTGGCCTTAACTGTCTTAACTTTTGATTCTATTTTCTTCATTTGCTTTTTTATTAAATATTGATACTAATCAATAAAGTTCTTAATACTTGAAATAACCAATCTAAAAGATATAGGCCCAAACTTGAAACTAGCGAAATAACAACTACAAGGTTGCCAGTTTTTATAGCTACCTTGCGGCTAGGAAATTCAACTAATTTCAACTCATTAAGAGTAGATCTTAGAAACTTAATTA
>CALARN010000053.1 GCA_937889205.1 uncultured bacterium | reverse complement strand
AGGTGTTTTAAGGCTTGGATTACCTCGTGTTATCAGTTTGAGTATGGAACAACTCGCAGTAATTGTTGATAGCATCATCGCTTTAAGCTTAACTATTGGCTCGTTGACTTCTTATCAATTAGCAGTAAGATTAGTTTCATTGCCATTAGGCTTGTTTGGGACAAATTTTGCCATCGCTTCATTCCCTGCATTTTCCAGACTACATGCAACCGGTCAAAAAGAAGCTTTTTCAAAGCTATTTTTCAAAGTGCTGAATCAGATAATCTTTCTAAGCTTACCGATTGCAGTATTATTCATGGTAATGCGCGTTCCTATTGTGCGTTTAGTTTATGGTATTTTTGGTGGAGAATTCACTTGGGACAATACACTTCTAGTAGCATGGATTGTGTTATTCTTTTCGATTGGATTAACCTTTGAAGGCTTAAGGGCAGCAATGTTCAGGGTCTATTTTGCCATTCACAACTCTATCGTCCCCATGTTTTCTAGTAGTTTTGTTGTTATTGCCGGAATAACTACAGGCATACTTTTTAGCAATTATTTCAGTCACTATAACGAATTCGCAATTGATATGTTAGTGTTTCATCCTGAGTACTTTCTTTCTCGTGGTAACGGAGTCGCAGGAGCAGCTGGTCTTGCACTTAGCTCTAGTTTAGTTTACTCAATAGAATTTATCTTCTTGTTAATTATGCTTGCAAAAATGAAGATTATCTTCAATCTAAAAAGCTTTCTCATAGACTTAGCAAAGAAGTTTCTAGCTGCTGCTATCATGATGGTCGTTTGTTATTTTATGGCAAAACTTTGGGAAGAAGTCCTGAACACTACTCGTACTTTCCAATTGATCTTCTTGAGCTTCACTACTATGATATCTGCAATTATGATTTATTTCTGGTCTAGTTATGTTCTGAAGATTCCTGAAGGTGATCAATTCTTAAATTATGCTAACCGTAATTTTAAAAAATTATGGCTTAAATTATTTGCACCAAACCATGTTCCTCCAGTTGCGTAATTACCTTAAAACAGAAAAACACTCATTGGCGGTAGCAATTATTGTAATGTTTCTCATTACACTATTATTTGCAGGTTATCTAAAATTCTTTGGATTACCTATGACTAGAGCCAGAAACAGCTATAACGAGGCGATGCTATTGTTGACAGTTGATGATAGCCAAAAAGCAAAAACTAAACTAGAGGAATCACTAGAGTATTGGTACACAGACGAAGCGGCTTTTCAATTAACAGAACTACTCGACTAGTTCAGGATCTCTAAAGACATTGTCTAACTGTGTCTTTTTGTTTTTTGCAGTAAATAGACTTTTAAATCTACCTCCCATTTTGATAATGATATAGAAAACAAAAGCGGTAGTTGCTATACCAAGCACGAAAAATAATGTTACATTTGCAGGTTCGCCGGCCATTTCTGATGGAGCGGTTTCAGGAATAATCACTTTCAACGATTCAGTGCCTTTAGATTCATCAGCATCAACAAACGTAACAATTTTGTATTGTAATTCTTGCCCTAATATTATTTGTAAATCTAAATAGGTAGTCACGTCTTTATTTATGCGTGACAGTTCCTCGTAAGTATTATTAATATTATCTTTTCGATATATCTTATACCCTTCAATTGTTGACTCATCTACTTTGCTCCAAGTTAGCTTTACAGCATAACTACCTGATACTTCTGTAAGTTGCGCATTCAATTCCCTTACCCGTGTATTACTGATATTAATTTGAAAATCGTCATCTATTTGCAGCGTTGGATTTACATTTGAAGTAACTAAAAATGTAAAATTATTCGAAACAGTAGTATTGCCTGCAGCATCAGTAATCTTTAGTCGATAATGATAAGTCACACCCTCTTGGGCTTCTAAGATTTCAAATTGAATATCTGTAGCTAAGCTAGGTTGAGATAACGTTTCTCCGTAATTACTCGTTTTCCCAAATTCTAATATTGCCGTCACTGGTTCATCAGCTTTTGCTGTAATTCTATAAGTCTTTGCATTTATTCTTTGCGTTTCAGGAGTAGCTAAAAGAATAGGCTTTACCTTATCTGGCAAAGTGAACTCAAGCTTAAGATTAAAATGTTCAAGCACTAAACTGGCTTCATCTTCAAAATTGCTTGCCTTTAAAAGTATTCCTTGATTACTGTTTGGATTCGAAATCCAGGCTGTAACATATTTTAAAATATTGAAAGAGTACGAATTCTCTTGTCTGGGGTTAAATTCACCAATCAAAGCAGTTGCCTGAGAAGTAGCATAAGTGTAATTGTCATATACTTTAATCGTTCCGGCATCTAGCACCGTAGCCTGTTTTAATGAAAATTGAGCTGAACTGACTACAGCATTTGGGTAGAAGTTAGTTAAATCAAATCTGGTTATTGCAGAGGTTATATTGCCCTCAGTTGCTCCAGTCAAAGTAACTGATGCAGGGTTACCCGGAGTATTAAATTCTAGGGCATAAGCAGTAGTAAGGCCGCCTAAAAAAAATGACGAAAAAAGAAATACCTTTAAACAAAGAAGCCATTTTCTTAACATAATCAGTATTACACTAATGAATTACAATGAATATATGATAACAAATTGCATCGGGCAATAAAACAAAAAGGGCCCCGATAAATCGGAACCCTTAACTATAGCTTTTTAAAACTGATTTTTATTTCTTTGCTGAAGATACTTTTTTTGCTACCTTCTTCACTGCTTTTTTAATAACTTTTTTAACCGCCTTTGGCTTTTTGACACCCTCAACGGCTAATACTTCTGGCTCAGGTGTTGTCGCTTCAGTATAAGCTTCTTTGGTCACTTTCACTGTTTTTGCAGGTATTTCTTTAATATTCAATGCTTTAATTATCTTATCTAATTTCACATTCAATGAAAGTACTTGATCTTTTAACTCTCTGATTTCTTTACCGGTATCGCTAGATTTTTCAGATGTTCTTGAGCTATTTCTGGTTAAACCACTTCGCTCACCACGCATATCGAAGCAATCACTACAATAAACAGGTTTGCTGCTTGTAGGCTTAAATGGTAATTTACAATTTTTACCACACTCATCACAGATTGCGTTAAACATTTCTCTATCACCATCTCTTCTTTCGAAATTTGACGAGCCTCTACCTGGTCTATTACCATAGCTTTCGTCAAATCGGTTATTTCTGCTACCTCTATCATCTCTATCGTAGCTATTTCTATCATATCTATTATTTCTATCATCTCGACCTTCTCTACCACCTCTTTTTTCAAAACAATTACTGCAAAAGATCTCTTTATTGCCTGTGGGCTTGAAAGGCACTTCACAATTTCTACCACAATCATCACATACTGCTTGATGCATTTCAGGTCTATCATTACCTCTATCTGAAAACTTACCTCGGAAATTGCTCCTTCCGGAATTTTTAAAATCTCTCATTAACTCGGATATATAATTGAAATATAATAATTTATTATAGGCTATTTAGCCTTAAATAGCAACCTTTAAATTGGAAGCTAAGCAAGATTACTTTAGATAATCTCTCAATGCTTGGGCAATCTCATCATTTTTCAAACGCTTCAAAGCTTTTGCTTCTATTTGCCTGATGCGCTCTCTGGTTACTTTAAACTCATGGCCGACTTCTTCTAGAGTTCTAGAGACACCGTCTTTGAGACCAAACCTTAGCTCTAGCACCTTGCGTTCTCTATCGGTTAAGCCACTAAGAATCTCGTCAATTTGCTTCTTCAAAGAAGCCCATGTGGCTATTTCAGTAGGAGAAGCCGAAAATTCATCAGCAATAATATCGCCGAGTTTTGAATCTTTCTCTTCACCAATAGGAGCTTCAAGTGATGCAGGTCTTTGCGCAATACGAATTATCTCATTTACTTTATCTACATCAATCTCCATCTCTTTGGCAATCTCACTAATTCTAGGTCTTCTACCTAATTTTGAAGCTAATTGCGATGAAACTTTCGAAAGTTTGTTGATAGTTTCTATCATGTGGACTGGAACACGAATTGTTCTAGCTTGATCAGCAATTGCCCTTGTAATAGCCTGTCTAATCCACCAAGTTGCATAAGTTGAAAATTTAAAGCCCTTACGGTATTCAAATTTCTCAACAGCCCTCATTAAACCAATATTGCCTTCTTGAATTAAATCTAATAAATCTAAACCTCTTTTCGCGTATTTTTTCGCAATCGAGACCACAAGCCTTAGGTTTGCAGTAGTTAATAGCTCTCTTGCTTCTTGTTCACCCTCTTCAATTCTTTTAGCCAAAATAACCTCTTCTTCAGCATTGAGTAAGGGAATTCTGCCAATTTCATGTAAATAGGCCCTGATTGGATCAGTAGAAACATGAGATCTAATTTTTCTTAAAATACTGATTTTTTGCTCAAAAGTCATATTTCTAGCGGAGGTAACAACTACCTCTTCAATTTCTTCAACTTCTTCGCTTGGTTCAATTATCTCAATTTCATTTTCTTGCAACGTGTTTACCAAAGTCTCTAAGAAATTCATATCGTCTTCAATATCTGGGAATCTTTCTAAGACATCATCTTGAGTAACATAGCCTTGTTTTTTGCCAAGCACTACAAGTGCGTTGACCAATGTTTTAATTTTTCGGTCTACTGCCATAATGATTAATAATAAACTATGAAAATAGCTGCCTATTGTTGCCTGTATGATATCTTCTTTATATATATTTAGCAAGTTTTTTCCGAGGTTTTCTTGCTCTATAAGACCTCGTTATTGATTCTAGGCCAAGACACTCAATGGCAACATAATTATGAGCATCCGGGGGTTGCAAAATCATTGTAAATATAACACAATATAAATACAAATAAAAGCACTAGATACCATTATATAACGCATTTTTACTTAAATATTACTGATTTATGGCACTTTATAGCTATCGCAAAATCCAAACTCCAGAGCCACAAGTTGATCCTACAAATTACGAACAAGAAACCATTGTACTTAGGCAACCACCCACAAAGAACGACAAATTAACAATCGGTAAGCTACTCTCCGGAATCAAAAACGATATCATCCATTTATTGATAGTCTCTAAAGTCGCAGGTTTTGTTATTCCATTTTTGTTAATACTTTTTGGAGCTAACATTATTTTCAGTCAAGTATGGCCCGAAATCGAACAACAAATTAAACTTTCAAGGGGCGATTACAAAAGTGGCACGGCTTCATTAGTTGAAGGTGAGTATATTGAGCGTAGTCTTTATCTATCTAACCCGGGTAGCGAATACTTTAAGAGCATTAACAGCAGCGCCGCCGAAAAGCATATTTTACAGCCCGATCCCATTAGCGCCGATTATCGGGGAAGATTTACGATTTCTATCCCTTCATTAGGGCTTAACAACCTACCCGTTACTGCAAATGTTGATTCAAGTAGAGAAGAAAGTTATCAAAGTGCCCTAAAAACTGCATTGGCTCATTTTCAAGGTACAGGTTTACCGATATCATCTGTCAACAATAATATTGTTATTTATGGACACAGCTCATCTGGCGATTACTATGAAAGAACGAAAGACATCGCCGGAGCATTCTCAAGATTAAACAAAATTAAAATTGGAGATATCGTGTCAATAAACATGGATGGTAAGCGCTTCGACTTCCGAATCACAAAGAGTAAAATCGTAGAGCCTGATGAAACTGAAATTATAACAGGGATTACTAATAAAAGGACTCTTACACTGTTTACTTGTTTTCCTAATGGGAACAATGCTCAAAGATTTGTTGCTATTGGTAATCCAATTAATTTAGACTAGCGCTTTTTAATAAATTTAAGCGCCACAATCACACCCAGTATTATAATTGCTACTAAATAGAAATTAATCTTAAGGGGTAGCCCCTCTATCATCGATCTATTATCGTTGATTGTTAGCAATTGATTCTCAATAACAAAAACCTGCTCCATATTGTTAAACTTAACATTCACCAGATAATTTCCGGGTTCCAAATCATGTTGGAAGCTCGTTTCAATTAGTTCGACACTGTTAGCGGAAACCTCTTTAACTTGATCAGAAATAAGATTTGTAACAAAATTCCCTTGTAAATCATTTATCTCTAGTTCAATTCTTGACATTCCCAAAGGCGCATTACTGGTGTTTTCAATTTTGCTACTTAATACAATCTGTTCACCACCTTCTGGTAATTTAAACTTTATAGATTTTGTAGTTAGATTACCGGTATTTTTATTACTAAAACCAAGTTTTATATCGTATTTAATACCTGTTTGCAATACATTACCTTGTTGACTGCCTTCATTGTTGGTAATAACAAAGATTAGTGATCCTAAGTACATTTTCTGGTCAACATCCTCAGGCACAGTAATCAATAAACTAACTTTTTTACTACTCTCTCCTTTATCAACATCATAATCATCTACTCTAAGTTCAACCCAACTATCAATTTCTCCAAGATTCCTTTCTACCTTTATCAACCTATTAACCGCAGCATTGTCAAAAGATAATACAATCTCGGTAGCTACAACTGATCCCGAAAGCAAATTGGTATTAGTATATGACGAAGGTGAGATACCAATATTCGCACTAACGGGAGTAGCTAATAGTACGAAAAATAAAATTGCAAATAATATTATTTTCATGTTTTGCTATAAACAAGATTGCTGACAAGGAACATCGTGGTATGCTTGCTGGTTATTTGAACCACATGGGCCTGGGCAACCAGCATTATAGCCATATCCACACTCTGTCGATCCAGAACCGCCACAAGTTGTAACCATTGAACCAAGAGAGCAACTAGAGTACCAATTGCGAGTTGGGTATGAATTGCAACTATCCATAGTACAATCATAGCGAGGACTATTCTGCAAGAACGTACCGAGATCTACAGACCTACAACTACTGTCGCCATAAGTTGTTGAACCACTACAATTAAAGTCGCTACCACCACAATTCGTATTTCTAGTTTGATAAGTTGTTTGCCCTGGGAACGCGGCGTTATCACTATCACAGCAATCTGTCCCTGCTAAAACTTGACTACTACTTACATATCCAGTAATTGCTGCTGTACCACATCTTTGAATCGTTGAGTATCCACTTGGCCTGTATCGATCACCATCTGCATCAGTATAATATGTGCTACAAGTACCACTACAACAATCCGTACCTATTGAACAAGATACTCCATCCATTGAGCATTGTAATACACATGTACCTGTAGCATCACAACCATAATTTGTACTGCAGTTATGCTGTCCCCCGTCTGTATAACACACCTCGGCAACAGTATCGTAAGTGGATGTTGGCGTTGTTCCTTGGCTGCATACACCGGGTCGCTGACAGGCACTAGAGCCACAAGCAGCTGTACCAGATTGCGATCCCTCTACACATTGCGTTGCAAGGCCCGAAAAACAAGAGCCGGCTCCATTACACATTCCATTAGTTGAAGTATTAGAGCTTGCTACTCTACATGAATTCGGTAATGTGCTACCCCATCCCCAAATATTTGATGCACAGCTAAAGCTTGCACATTCACTCCATAAATCTTCGCCCGAGATCTGAGGAACAGGTATATTATCTACTCCGTTACATTTTGCACAATTAGTTGTTGCTGAGATATCATAGCTTTCTGCCTGGACTTGATCACTTGGACATATTGAGCTAATACCATCACATGATTCTTCAATATCACAAACCGATTTAGCAGTTCTACATACAGTAGCAGCGGCAACCACTGAGCAACTTGCCGATACACCACTACATGAAGGAGCATTACAAGAGGCATTCTCACCGTCATCTCCCAAGTTGCATTCTTCAAAAACATCTTCAGTATTAATTTGTATTGCATAAGCACCATCAACACACTTAAGACATGTCCCAGGGGGATTATACCCAGAATTTGGACAATGTTGGGCATCATCTGCATCAGTATCGTCAACTATATATCCAATAGGTGGATTTGTACCGCAAGCTTTAATGCTACATAGTGCATTCCCAAAGCTATCGGCATCAGCATCACGATAATAAGTGTTGCATGCTGCCCCACCGCAATCAGCACTAGAATTACATTGCTCATATCCACAAGCTAATGCTTCAATTGCCACTATGTCTATCTCACTTGAATATGTCCCAGATAGTTGTCCGGCAGGAATAGCAAGTCCCCAGTAAATATCTTCCTCAGCTGTTGAAGGGTTAGATGTTGGCTTTGCAATATTTATACTTGCATAGCCACTCGCAACGCTTGTTAGAGGAACTCCAGAGAGACTGTATGTAAAAGGTATACTTAAGTATTTATGATTATTTGGCAAAATAACAGCATTAGCACCACCTAAGCAATCCGGATCAATATCTCTACAAGCATTGGTGCCCGAAAGTTCTAGTGCAGCTGCCCTGTTACCAATATTAGTCAAAGTAACGACTTGATTTACTGCCCCAGTGTTTTCGTTTTGATTTAGCAGTCCATAATCAATTTCTTCAGGGTTAATTTCAATTGCCAACAAAGAATTTACCTCGACCGCATTTTCAATACTAGTGCCTTCTCCCGATTCTACCGCAATATCTGTGGCTTCGATACTGGCCAACCAATACTCATCTACATAAGGTCCACCAAAAACAGTATGTTCAGCAGTGAAAAGAAGATCTGTACTACACACAACATCGCAAAGATTCCCAGAACAATTACTCAATTGGCATACAGCGTTATAACAATTATTAATATTCTCAACACAATTTTGAGCACCACTAACACCAGAACGATAAATCTTTGCTGTCACAGTATCAATATCTAAATAGCCGTCTTCATCATATACTTTAGCGCTAACAGATACTGCTACTGCCCCACCAGCAACCAAATTAATATCATCACCCTCATTAAAATCAATATCTAATACTATTGGCGCTGCATTTGCTTGAGGTAAAGTAATTCCACTTATAGGATTAGAAATACTGTAAGTAATATTGCCAGCAGTATCAACAGCTCGATAACAGACTGTTCTATTATTATCTGATTCTTCAGTAAAGGTTATCGAAGCATAAGGAATAAATGTTAACGATGAATTACAAATAGATATATTAGGAGCATTTACAGCCATTGTTAATACGCCTTCATTTGTTGATGCTGTAATTGTTTTCGTTTCTGCTACAGATGAATCAGGATTATTAATAGTAATAATTGGAGCAGTACTATCATAAGTAACACCAGTAATAGTTACCGGAGAGCCTACATTACCTGATGTGTCTGTTGCATTGAAAGTAATCGAATAAACAGAGTTTGAATATAAAGATGAAAATGAAGCACACGCATTCGCTCCAGTTGTAAGTAGTAGATTTGTGTGCGCCCCAGCGTCGAGTGCAGAACCTTGTAAATTGCAAATAACCTGTGAAGCTGGACTTGCTGTGGTAAAGGTTATACTCGCACTAGACGCATTCTCTGATAAAGTATAGCTAACCGTAGGTGTATTGATAAAACTACTACTAGCAGGCTCAACATTCGAAATAACAGGAGCAGTATAATCAGCAGTCGGTACCATAGAAATACCCGTCATTGCCCATCCCTCCCCCCTGGCTGTGATAGTCCAGCTCATCGCAGTAGTAGCACCCACTGCAGGTTTAGTACTTATGGCAGTTCTCCATGCATCATCTACAGTTGCGCCCCTAATAAATGTCTGCCCACTACCCACTGAACCAAAACTTGAGAAATTCCAATAACTTAAGTTTACTAAAGCCAAATCATTTACTGCTGTCGGATTAATTGTTAAAGAAGCTGTTGTAGTATTTACACCTGTATTGTAATCATTAGAATTTGCTCTAATCGGAGTAGCTTGATTAACACCCGAAAACGAAACTGCAACTGCAGATGGCCAATCGGATGTTGATAAAGTAACAGTTACATCAAGAACACCTACTGGTGGATTCACTAAATACCATATTTCAGAACGAGCAAAATTACCTGAACCGGCACTTCTCTCAACTGCTCTAGTTAGATTCATTGTGCTAAAACCTGAGCCACTTATGGTAACCGAGCTTACAGATGCATAGCTTCTACATCCAACGCCAACTACTAATAATCGATTTATACCTGAGCTGGTATGTTGCCACGTCTTAGATGATACATCACCTCCCAATGAAGAATTAGAAGAAGATATTAATGAAATCGCCCTGACATTTTGGGGTATTGTAAAGGCAAAAAAAATCAACAATAGCATAAATAATAAGCTATAAATAATTAGCCATGCATTTGTTAATTTATTCTTTAATAGCAACCCTTTAAAGACTTGTTAATATGTCAAAATTATTAGGTATAGTATAGATATTTTCGAAGTCTGAAGCAATAAAAAGGCGTCGTAATAATACGACGCCTATATTTTTAACTACTTAGTACTCTTTGCGTTTATTTCTTAAATAAGCAGGTGTTTCATAGTCATCATCATCAATATCGTTGTCAAAAATACTCTTCCTTTTGGGTTCCGCCTTAGGTTGTGGCATCTGCACCTCTTCTTGCTCATATGATTCTTGTTCATATAGACTCTCGCGTTGTCTAGCTACGGGCTGTGGAGCTCTGGGCAATGTTTGACCAATTGAGGGTGAATTTATGCTTCTTGGTTGAGCGTTGGATGTAAATTGATTTTCACCAGAACTTGAAAGCACATGAGCCACATGTTCAGGATCAAACCCAGTTGCAATGACTGTCACTTTGACTTTGTCGCCCAGCTCTTCATCAATGCTTGCACCAAAGACTACATTACATTCAGGAGAGACTTCCTCTTGAATTACTCTAGCAGCATCGCCCACTTCTTGTATTCCTAAGTCTTGTCCGCCTGCAATATTAAAGATGACACCTTTAGCGCCACTGATTGAGAATTCTAATAAAGGACTTTGAATTGCAGCTTTTGTTGCAATACTTGCCCTATCTTCACCGTCAGCTTCACCAATACCCATAAGTGCAGTACCTGCATTGGCCATAATTGTTCTTACATCTTGAAAATCTAAGTTGATCAATCCGGTTTGAGTAATTAGCTGTGAAATACTTTTAACTGCTTGTGCCAACACATCATCTACCTTTTTTAATGCCTCTACAAAAGTAAGGTTCTTTTCACCGATTTCAAATAATTT
>CALARN010000052.1 GCA_937889205.1 uncultured bacterium | reverse complement strand
CTACAACTTTCAACTCATTATCTCGATAGACCTTGCACTTTTCAGCTAAGAAACTCTTTAACGATTGGATTGCTGCTTGAGACTTTCGTTCTTGGGTTATTCCCATAACTGCATTGACAGTCACTACTATTAAAATCACAACCGTATCTGGTATTTCGCCGAGTATTGCAGTTCCAATTGCCACAATTAACAAGAAGATAATTAAAGGGCTTTTAACTTGCTTAATTACAAGTTGGATAAAGCTCTTGGCTTTTTTCTCTGGGAGAATGTTTTTGCCAAATTTTTTAATATTGGCTTTAGCTTCTTGAGTTGTAAGATTTTTGGGGAACTCTTTCAATAAAAGCAATATAAAACAATATTTAATTTTATAGATTTTTATTACAGCTGTCGAATCTCAATATTTAGATTTTTTATCAAAAATTGATAAAAAGTTAAGGTTTTTGCGTTAAGATAGATTCATAATAGTGTAAAATTTCTATCTGATTTTCACTAAGCTACTTTTAGCTTGGTTTGACAAAAACCAATATCCAGGTATAGAATTGGGTAAATAGAAGTTTTTCCAAAAACCAATTAACCTTAATATGCCCCGATTATTGGTGTAATTCATTTATTAAATAAATAGAATGCACAGTAAGACGTTTCTGGTCTGGACAAAGATCTCGACCACTTTCCTCGTTATCTTTCAAGCAATTTCGCCATTATTTTTAGCGCTTGCTACAACTAATGTAGCTACTGCCGTTGCTGAAGGCATAACAGACAATACTGTTATTGAGACAACAGTAACACCTAGTTTAGAGCCAACATTTGAGCCCACTATCGTTCCCACGGTTGAACCCACTCTAGAACCAACTATACCAGTGACAATTGAACCAACACCTGAATTACCTTTGGTTCAGTGTATTGAAGACCCTGGTTTTAGCATCATAGACGAAGCTGCCTGGGTAATTAATACAGCATCCGGAATAGCAGAAACAAAAGAGCCTGTTAAACTTGGGTTTACTTATGCCTTTCCTTTAAACGATAAAGTTCAGGTGACTTTTAAATGCTTACCCACTGATGCTGCAAGCTTATCTACATTAAAAATTCAACAATTTGCCGCTAATACTCTTGATTTACCTGAAGATGTACTTGTAGTAGGTGATTATGCCTACGATATTACTACCGATATGAATAATGGTGACTTCAAGTATGATTTAACACTACCAAAAGCAGAAGCAGTTAGCTCAGAAATTGTCTATATCGAAAAAGATATCAATATAGCTCAAAGTGTCGCTTTACAAGAAAACGACTTAAAGACAATTTCAAACACTAAGATTGAACAAGACAGTCAAAGCATTAAAGCAACTGATGTTGAGCATTTTACTATATTTATAGTAACAACTCCGGGACAAGCTCCAACGCTTTCGACTGCTTCTTTAAATAACCTATCGCAAGTAAGTGTTTTACCCTCAGAATCAATCACTGTAAGCCTAACAGTAACAACTAGTGGCAATAACTCATTTGATGATTGGCGAAGTACTGGATACAAAATCGGAAGTGGATCATGGCAATGTTATGACACAAATAATTACAATGGAGACGGAACTTATTCAGAAAGCTTTAGCATTGTTGCGCCAACCACTAGTGGAATTTATAGTCTTCGATTAATTGCTTATAATAGTAGCGACTGTACAAGTGGTGCAAGCACAGAATATTTAATGAGCAATGCCATCAATGTTGTTTCACCACTTTCGCTACCTACTTTACCCAATAATCCTGGTGATGATTACGCATTAAGTTCAGTCAACGCAATTTGGACATCTATTAACGGTGGTTCAAGTCACACAGGTCTAAATACTGAAGAAATACGCTGGGGTACACCGGCAGTTAGTGAAAAAAGTGGCTTAAGATTTGATGCCACTACAGCACAGTCGTTTAATGGTAGCAATCCCTTTTTACTAGGTATGCTTACTCATTTTAATTGGCCAGTAAATGGTGGGACAGCAGCTTCAAGTGCAAATTTACAAATCACCTTGAATTTTGCCCGCCCCAATATCACACCAAACCCAACATTTAATTATAACTTTGCAATTAACGAGACATCTAACTCGGGAAGTTGTCCTTCATGGCAAATATCAACGACTCCTTGTGATGACATGATTACTTTTCCTAATAGTTATGGTGAAAATAGCTTTACGATAGATGATGTACTTTATACTCTCCATATTGATGGGTTTGTTAATACTTATCCAGATGGCACACCAATTAGTCAATTCATCACAGAAGAACAAAAAAATAGCTCTGCGTTTTTAGTAGGTCATTTAAGTTCTGTATTAGTTGCAAAACCAGATATAACTATCACTAAAAAAACAAATAACGACGATGCCAATACAGCTCCGGGGCCGATAATTAATGTAGGCGATACTGTTACCTGGACCTACATAGTCCAAAATACGGGGAATGTTGAGCTAACAAATATTGTAGTTAGCGATAGTGAAGAGGGAACTATAACTTGTCCAACAAATACGTTAGCAGCCGGCGCAACCATGACCTGCACTCTTACTGGCACAGCTATGCAAGGCCAGTATAGTAATACGGGTTCAGTAACTGCAAAACATACAAGTGGAACAGTAAATGATGCAGATGACAGTCATTACTACGGTAGAGCTAATGGATTTTTAAAGGTAAATAAAGTAACTATTCCAAGTAATGATCAGACAAATTTTAACATTAGTGTAAGTGGCTCTGGTTCAATTGTTGGAAGTAGCAATGCTACTATCAATACAACAATACCATATACTTATGAAATGACACCAGGAACATATTCCGTCTCTGAAACAGTACCATCAGACTGGAATCTTGATAGTAACACTTGTATCAATGTAGTTGTTGGTGAAGCAGAAACAAAAGAATGTACAATAACAAATTCTCTTAAGAACGCAAATTTAACATTTACTAAGATAGTAAATAACAACTACGGAGGTAAATTAACCTCAGCAGATTTTACCCTTAAGGTAAATGGACAAACTGTTAATAGTGGCCAATCATATTCTTATCCAGTAAATACCACCTTAACCTTAAGTGAAGAGCCTGTCTATGGCTACGCTCAAGGACAATGGGGAGGAGATTGTGCAAATGGCAAAACCATTACTCTAGCTCCAGGTGATAATAGACATGTACAATCACAAATAACGACATTCAACCACAACTCAAAGTAACGAAAGTTGTTGTACCGCAAGACGCGGCACCTGTAGAAACCTTTGAGCTATTTATTGATAGTCAGCCAGTAATAAGCGGGATTTATAAAGGCTTGAATGCAGGCACATATCAGGTTTCTGAAAATAACATCCCAGGTTTTACAGCACAATTCTCAGGTGCTTGTAGCGAAACTGGCTCGGTTACACTTAGTGTTGGTGATTCAAAAGAATGCATAATCACAAATACAAGAGATACAGGTAAACTAGAAGTACATAAGTATATCGATAGTTTGGCTAATGATAACTATGTTTTAAATAATGCCACAGCTACAAGTCTAAGCATGAACTGGACATTACAAAATAATAACTATGCTTTTGGTACTTTAGTAGATAATCTAAGAACAGATGAATATTATTTAAACGAGCAAGGCGCACCTAACTATCACTTTACCGGTTGGTTCAATATGGACGAAGCAGATAAAAGCTGCAGTAATCCAAACGGAACCACTTTACCAATTGGAGTCAACATAGTAAAAGATCAAACCACAAAAATTGCCATTTGCAATCAAAGAGACTTTGGTAACCTAGAGGTAATTAAACATGTTGATGATAATTCCGATTTAAGTTTATGGAGCTTCCGACTTAATCAACAAGAATGGATTCCTGCAAATAGTAACGGAGTTGTCGATTTCGGCAAACAATTGACCGGTGGTAACTATGTAATTGAAGAAACAGGTCCAAATGGCTACCACATTAGTAGTATAGGAAACGCACCTTCATGTATTGAAAACCCAGCAGCAGCTGGAACTGCACTTGCCTTTGTTACATCTGGAACAACCACAACTTGCCATTTCAATAATAATGTCGATAGAGGTTCCATTACTTTAGTGAAAAATGCTACACCGAAATCTAATCAGTCCTTTGATTTCGAATTTAAAGCCTTAAATAATACAATCTCCCCAAGTCTGATTGACAACGGTCAAGATACTCAAAATACTGTATCTTTTAACAGCTTGATGCCGGGTGTGTATTCTCTTGAAGAAAAATTGCCAACTACAAGCTGGAAACTAACCGGTATAAGTTGTATTAACGACGAACAGCAAATAGTAGGAACTATTGTTAATAACAAGGTAACTTTAAATCTTAATGCCGGAGAGCAGATCACCTGTACTTTTAATAACCTACAACATGGTCAAATTACTATAAGTAAATTTGAAGATTTAAATGGAGACGCTAATTACGCTACCAATATTGAACCCTTACTATCAGGTTGGACTTTCAACTTGCACCAAGGCAATGATTGTGTAAATCCAATAATCGCGACGAAGGCAACAGTCAATGGTGAAACAGTATTCACCGACTTGGCCCCCGGTAATTACAGTATTTCTGAAGTTACCCCTGCTGGTTGGATGGCAACCACAGGAGCTTGCAGAAATATTACTGTAAATGCAGGCGAGCACAAGAATCTTGAATTTGGTAATTTTGAGTTAGTCACAATTTCCGGCTATAAGTATGAAGATAAAGACAAAGATGGTCACAAAGATAGTAATGAATCAGGCCTTACAAATTGGGAAATCCACTTGTTTAAAAATGATGAGACCATTCCAACTATTGCCTATACGAACAATCAAGGTCGTTATGAATTTAACATCCTTACAGCTG
>CALARN010000051.1 GCA_937889205.1 uncultured bacterium | reverse complement strand
GTCTAGAAGGTATCAGGTGGTAGGGCAACGAGATTTGATAGAAATGGTTAAAACATTATGGGCAGACTTTTTTAGTTACGATGCCTTGATGTATCGAGAGCAAATACAATATGAAGGATATTTAACAGAGGCTATTATTGTTCAAAAAATGCTTTTCCCAGAAGTCTCTGGAAGGGTATATTCATTTAATCCTACAGATAATGATACTGCCATTTACGAAGCACAGGCTATATGGGGTGGAAACGATGAGAGCATGTTAATTACTCCTGATAGCTACATATTAGACGCCGCAACGGGCGAAATTATTGAACGAAAGATAACTAGTCAAGCTGAGATGTTTGTTCGTAAAGGCAGGTATGATGGTAAAGGGTTATTTAGCAAAGTTAAGATCTCTCCGGTAATGCAAAAGAGGGCTAAGCTTGATGATAGAAATTTAAAACAGTTACACAACTACACAAGTAAAATCGCAGAAATTACTGGAAAGAATGTTGAGGTTGTATTTGGAATTGAAGCTGGCAGAACTTATATCTTAGATTATCATGTCTGGGGACATGTTGCTGAGAATGAAGAGCATTTTGAGATGCCTAAATCAGATTTAGAGCAAAAAATTTTGGATGATAATTGGGGTAGTAAAATTGAGATAATCCCAGGTGAGCCTGACCTAAATCCTGACGATGATTATGAGTATAAGAAAAAAGCACAAAAATCTTTTCAAAAAGATTTAGATAGGTATGTAGCAGAAATTCAAAAAGAAGAAGTAATAGAACCTATTATCGAGGTGCAACCTAGATTTGGGCAACCTATTGTGGTAGAGCAGGTAAAAGAAGTTGTGAGCGAACCGGTACCAGTGATTGTTGAAGAGGCGAAGTCAATCGAAGAAAAGCCTGTTGAAAAGATAATAGAGCAGCAGGTGGAGAAAGATGCAGATAAGGTAGTAGTTGATATCAAGCCTTTATCAGAGTTGCAGCCAATTCTAAAGGGTAGTGGCGTAGGTAATAAAGT
Source organism: uncultured bacterium (assembly GCA_937889205.1). Lineage (GTDB taxonomy): Bacteria > Patescibacteriota > Dojkabacteria > B142 > OLB20 > CALARN01. The sequence goes on along the minus strand of CALARN010000051.1, from coordinate 10,562 downwards.
GCGCTTTGGCTTGTCACATTTTGTCTTAGAGTCTTTTGATTTAGAAGACCTCACAGGTGATGAAATCTTGGTTATCAAACAATTATCGATAGATAATATAAAGCATGTAAACATGGTTAGGGGTGCGATTTTAGAATCAATGCCCGACCCTGAATTATTAAAGCAATTAACGGTTCCAGTGATTTATGGATTAAAAAATGCCTTTGAAGTGATGCGAGATAGAGAAGTAATAACGCTAGAACCAGAAACCGGCAAAATTTACTTAGGTGCCGGGGTTAATAACTTACCAAAAGAAACAGAACCGGTAGTTGAAACCAAAGTGGAAAAAGGAGTAACAACAGAGGTTGAGCCAATTCAAGAGCAAATGTCAAAAGAACCCCAAATTCAGCGCCAAGCAGTCCTAGAAACCAACGAAGATATCCTAGATGAGCAAGTGCACCCATTACACGACAAAATAGAAACTAGACCCGAATTATCTGCTTTTGTGGTAAATGTATTTGAGCATTCCAATATTGCGCCACTTAACACAACCACAGAGTTTTGGCAAAGTGTTGATATGCTTAATCCGTTAGTGGATGTTAAAAATACAGCAGGGATAATTATAACTGCAGAGCAATTGTATTTAAAGTTTGCTTTAGAGCCGATTGAAGTTTTTAGCGATAAGACTGTTTTTAAAGAGTTCTTATTTAAAGCTGCTAACTTCATTAAAGATTTAATTCTCAAATCGCAAGGCAGAACAATAATCTATCAAAGTGCTAGCCATGATTATTTAGAAGCTAAAAATATTACTGAGCATGTGCACGATATGGTGTTAGTTGATTTAGAGGTTATATCTTGGCTGAGAAATCGAGAAAACTTAAGAAATATTTGGTATTCTTTTGCAGATGTTAACACTGCAGAGTACTTGGCGGATGTGAAGAAAAATGTGTCATCAGAGGGTATTAGACGCTCAGCGACCTTTAAGTTGTTAGCGCATATAGCTCAGCCTTATGGCGTGATAGCCATAAAAAGTATTGTTGAGAACAATAATATCGATGGTGTGATTATTGATTTAGATAGATTAATAAAATCAATGGGGGTAAATTTTCATGAACTTGACGATAACTTAACTAATTTTCTCAAATATGTTGTAGAAATTGTTTCAATGAATAATTGCCATGTATTTTTATGGAATAACGACATTGTCATTGATAACGCTCAAATCAAGGTATTTTTAGAAAAAGGCTTAAGCAATTTCATTGTCCCTGTAGAGAAGGTTATGGATACAAAATTACAGGTTGCTGATCAAGAGTTAGCGAGGCTAATAAAACAAAAGAAGAGAGGACGCAAAAGCAAAAAAATTGATTTTGGATTCTAAACCATAACTCTGCTCGCATGTTGAAAAATGCTACAACTTCAAAGTTAAATCTTTCTAAAGTAATCTGGTTTCTAACGAGTTCAGATATTATGGTATGGGGAACAGCGTCAATTGGTGCACCCTTAGTGGCAATTTATCTAACATCCAAATTTGGTGAGCTCACTGTGCAATATATTGGTGTTGCAACCGCTATCTATTTTGTGATTAGAGGATTGTCCCAGCTTCCTTTAGGGATTTTGACAGATAAAATTAAAAGCGATATTGATGAAATCACTCTATTAATTGCAGGTTCAGTGTTGATGGGGACCCCATATTTATTTTATCCATTAGTAAGTGAGCCCTGGCATTATTATTTAATCCAAGCTTTCATTGGGCTCGGAGCCTCATTGAATTTGAATAATTGGCGTAAGCTTTTCGCGAAAAACCTAACAAAAGACAGAGAAGGGCAAACCTATGGATTTTACGAAACAATAATGAGTCTATCTACAGCCCTATTCGGCTTATTGGGTGGATACATATCAAGCATAAACGCCGAGATTTTTGAAATAGTCATTATGTCTCTCGGCGTTATGATAATCGTTGGTGGACTTATCAATGTTGGTATTTACACAGTTAACAATCGCAAAAGTGCTATTGTCAAAGTATAAAAACCTTTCTTTAGTTAGTTTCGTAAACCAATGTTACCGTAAATTGAATCTCTGTTTCTCCGGGATTCATTGTACTACTTGAGCCGTCAGAAATTGTTTCAGATGGTGCGCTATATTCTAAGTCAAGAAATGAGTTAGTTTTCATGTAATTATTATTGTAGGGGTAATATCCACCTTCGCTAATATTTACTACCTTACCAAGTGAAATACCTGTTTCTTTCGCGAGCTTGTCTGCTTTAGCTTTAGCTGCAGCTATGGCCTCTTCACGTAAGCCTTCTTTTGCTGCAATTGGATCTTCAATTACAAACGATACGTTATCAACAAGTATGAGGCCATTCTTTTGGGCTGATTCTAAAATTGCATCCACTTGTGAGAAGTCATTGGTCTTAACTTCAAGTGATACTCTTGTTGTGTAACCGCTAATGTATTGATAATCTTTATCATATTTTGGTGTTATTGAGTAATTTGAACGCATCTTTTCTTCTGGAATCCCAAGTTCAAGAAGTTCTTTCTGCGTCTTACTTAATGCAGTATCAGCTTCTTTCTTTAATTCTGCTGCAGTGCTTTTATTGATTACTACTCCAACTTGTACTAATGCTAAATCGGGCTTGATATATTTAGTAGCTGTACCATCAACAGCCATTGTTTGTTGCTGTACTAAACTTCTGAAAGCCGGTCGAATGATTGCGAGATACGCAACTCCCATAAAAATTAATATAAGTACTAACAAAATGACGCTCTTTATTGTGAAAGAGGTAACAGATTTAAATATTTCTTTCATAGAAAATAAATAAAATATTAATACACTATTATTCTATGTGTTATTACAATTTTTGTATATCTAGTTTAAGTGAGAATATTTGCAACGAAAGTAGTAGTTTGATTAAACAGGTCTGTATGTTTTATTCTGCAAGGGGCTGAAGTTGTGATTTATTAGTATGATCGCTCAATTTATAAATATTGGTATTTGGAATCACAAATATAAAAGTGAGCACACACATAAACAAGACAAGCAAAACGCTAATGATGACTAGTATCTTTTTAAATAATAAGTTTTTAACTACCACTTTTGTTTCTTCCAAGCAAGAAAGCTTAATGAGCGAACATTTTACAATATTTTTAATAAACAAACAATCTAGGCTTGTTTCAAATAGATAAAGGTGGTATATTATCGACACAAATTTTATTCAAATGGTTAGCAATACTTATCGCACAAGCCCAATTCAATTTATTCTCATTAGAGATTATTTTCGCTTGGGGAGGTAAGATTATTTAGCAAAATATTTAAGAATTAGTCCTCCCGGTTGGGAGGTTTTTTATGTTTATGATGTTATGAGAAAACTGGCAAGCATTGAGACGCAAAATAAAATACCAGAATTAGAGCATGGTAAGCCAGATAATGCCGGTATATTTTCTGCTCTTATCAGACAGGCTTTATTTTATCAAGTAACAGCTAAGACCATACCGTTAGCAGCAAGGGTATCAAATAATCAACCAGTTTATAGACTAACTGATACTCAAGAACAGCCTCTTCAGGAGGAAAAAATGATAAGTAATTTATTATTACAAGGGGGTAGCCCATTAGGTATCGCTGGCTTTTTCTTAGAAACTAATCGGGGAGGGATTGAAGAAATAGTAACTACACCTGGTTTACCTATATGCATGATGATGTTGGCAGGTTTTAGGCTTGAGAGTTTACCTAATTCTATTAATTCTTTAGCTTTGAAAGCTCCTGAAGCAATGAGAGTCATAGTTGATGAAAAGATACAGATACTAGAGATCCCTAAGGTCTCTAAGAGAAGAGCTGCAGATATTATTATGCCTTTTGTTGACGAAGTTGTTTGTAAATATTGCCCTTGGAAACAAAGTCAAAGTTGTTCGCCTTCTTCGATTATCACAAAATCTAGTTATTATTTTGATGATACCGGGAGAATTGCATTGAAGGTGCCTTATTCACAATTTTTCGAATATGCAAGGTAGAAAAGAAAATACAACAGAAATAATTAATCGTGAAAGCCAAGCGAATTTTCGTAGTTCACAGTGGTATCAAAGCAGAGTCGCTTCAGGTATGCCTCAATTACTTGAACCGAGGTTGATATTGATGTCGCCAGAGAACCCAGACATTTCAAGATTAACCGAAGCTTTAGAAGTGATTGAATTAATAGAGAATAATACCGGAAACGCCTCAAGTTATCCAAAAGAGGTTGACTTTCAAATGCATGATGCTATGAGAACCGCAATATTTCTATATCCCGTTGTTTTTCAAGAAAATAATGGAACAAGAAAAAAATCAAGATTGAAGCAAAATAATTTTGAGTTTGATACTGAGTTTGTTGAGAATTTCGCAACTTTGGCTTTAGTTGATTCTCCTGAATTAACTGCAGAAATGATAGCTGCACTATCTTATGTAGAATCTATGAAGCAGTTTGATTTTATTGCTAATCAATGGCAAAAGTCATTAGTAGAAAGTTGTAATTTTGACTATTCGGCAGATATTCCAGCACAGAGACAATTAGTAAATTTATTAAATCATCCATGCAATAGCGAAACCAAATATAAATTACCTAATGTTAAAGATATGCTAAAAAAAGCATTAACTAATCCTAATGAAGAAGTCCAAGATATCATAATGAATTACAGAGCCCCACTTACAGATATAATTACAAATATTGAAACAGTTAGAAATTTAGACATTGAAGGGTTATTAATGAAATCTGCAATCATTATTAATAAATTATCACATAGAAGTGATGCTGATGCTCGCAAAGCGGCCTATTGGGCTAATGCTCAAGAATTGCTTTCGTTTTATGCTCCAATGCTTGAAATGGCCGGATTTATAAAAATGTCAGAGCAATGCTATTCAGCTGCTAATGAGTATCTATTACAAGGTCAACCAGAAACGCTTGCCAGTGCTAGAAAGATACATTCAAAGGCAACGGTAGAGTGGCCAGAAATAGTTGAGGGATTAACTGCGCATTTTGAAAGCTTAGGGGTCTTTTCTATTGATGGTTTTCGTTTAAAGTCGATAGGAAGTATTGCAAATAAAATTACTATGTATCCTGAAGGGGATGTAATACCGGATATCGGTGCAATTATGCTTACTACAAAAAGAAATCTGAGAAACATGAATGATGTTCAAGATATATTGGCGGCGGTAATTGAAATATTGGTGTTTAATATGGGATTTCAAGTTGCAAATCCAAACAACGATGTTCCGGCAATTGATATTAAATGGCGTGACAATCCGGAAGTATCAGAAGCCATCATGAATATTTATGGCAATGATTATGTTGTAAACATGCAGCCTAAAACGAACGATGGCTATGAAGGGCTTAATATATCTGCTATCTCAAGGTTTGGCACTACAGTAGAAGTGCAAATACATGACCCAAGAACAGCAAAAGCTAGAGATGGTATAGCTTCACATTTTATATACAGCATTGGTAAACATGGAAGCGGAGAATTAGCCGCCAGTAGAAGGTATTTAAGAGACTTGCGTCGGGAGATAAGCCAATTAAAAGAAGTTAAACCATTATCAAAAGAGGTAAAAAAGCTTGAACGAGTGTTTGAAAGCGAATTAAGGAACTTTAACAACTTGAAAATACAGATGTTGTCAGTAATTAATAACTCTATAGCCCCAAGAGTAGCAGAGCTAGCAAATATGGGTTCAAGGCCAAGAACTAACCCTAATGTGATTGCTTTGTTATTAGAAGAAAGGGGAATAGGGTCAGAAGTAAAAGAGTTACTAAGTGACCCTGAAATAATGAGCCAAATAAATTGGGGTATTAATGAACCATAAAAAAAGAGGTAGCCTTATTAGCTACCTCTTATTGAAATTCTTAATAAAGTGATTATTTTGCTAGCATTTCATCAGCAATTCTTTGGAATTCACTAAAAGGATAGGCCCCTGCAATGATTTTACCATCAATTGTTCCATCAGCATTTAAAACGCCAACAATGAAACCTGGGGTACCTTGAATGCCTGCACTTGTTGCTGCTTCTTCATCGGCGGTCATTACTGCTGCATACTTTGCTGAGTCAATACAGTTTTGCATTTGCTCTGCATTCAAGCCTATTGTCGCAGCTAAGGTAGTAACAGATTTCTCTGCTGCCAAACCGGCACCGTTTGTGCCTGTATTTTTGTAAATCAAGTCACCCATCTGAAAATACTTAGCATTGCTATTGCCACCTAATTCTCTTGCACATAATGCTGCATAAGCTTCTGTAGTTGCGGCAGGATCATGAGAAGGAACGGCAATGTAATTTTTGTAAACATAAATTGCCTTATCTGTTTCTACATAATTTTTAACAATTTCCGGATAAACTTGTAAGTGATGTCTTTGGCAGAATGGGCACTCATAGTCTGAAAATTCAACGATGGCAATTTTAGCTGCATCTCTATTACCTAAATAAGGACTATCTCCTAGAGTTGTTGAAGATTCAGTTGAATTTGGGTCTGATTCTTGTGCTATTGTAGGAGTTGGATTTGGCGTGTCTTTTACTGTTGTTGTTGTTGTACCTCTGCCAGCAAGTAGTATTGCAATTGCAATTATGATTGCATTGACTACGACGGCAATTGGCAATATGTAAGGTTGCAGGTTAACAGTAATAACCTCGCTATCTTCGTCACTTTTCTTTACAACCTGTGAAGCAGTTGTATTTTTGTTCTTAGACATACACAGAAAAATAATAAATTAACTAGATTTATTGGCAAAATATCAACAAAAAGCAGGAAGTTAAAATCTATATTAGCACTATTTATAGTTTCTAGACAAGCTATTTTTTTGTAGATATAATTAATCGCTTTTACATTATTACATTAATAAGACATGATTATTGCAGCTAATTGGAAAATGAACTTGGATACCGACGGGGCCAATAACCTATTGCAGAATTATATAACTGCTTTTGCAACCGAGCCATATCTAGGCCACGAGATGATCGTAATAGGCTCAACCATTTCTTTGCAAAGCTTAGTTGATTTGACTGCAGATTCAAAATTACAAGTTTATGCTCAAGATGTTTCAAAGTTTCCAGGTTTTGGTAGCTATACAGGAGAAACCAGTGCAGAGCAATTAAAATCTATCGGAGTAAAAGGAGTATTGATTGGGCATATGGAGCGACGCACATTGCTTAAAGAAGCTGAAGCAGACATTAATTTTAAAATTAAAAACGCATTAAATGCGGGATTAAAAGTTATCTTAAGCGTGGGTGAAACAACCGTTGGTTTAGACGAGACACAGCAACAAAAGCTGATTCAGAGTCAATTAGAGAATGATTTAGAGGAGTTAACAACACATCAAATTCAAGATAATTTACTAATTGCTTATGAAACTGTTGCTACGGTTTCAAGTTTTGGTAATCTTGCAGTTGGCGCTCAGCTACCAGTGCAAAATATTTGCAATAAGGCGATGGGTATTAAAAAGTTTTTGACTGTAAAGTATCCTGAAATAAATATCCCTATAATTTATGGAGGCTCGGTTGCAGCTGAGAATATTGGGCAATTTGCAACTAATCATGACTTTAATTTTGCTGGTTTTCTAGTAGGCAAAAAGTCATTAAATATTGAGGAGTTCAAGGCTTTAATTGCCGCAATTTAGTCACCAATTGACACAAATCCTAGATCTCTTTGTAGAGCATTTCCAGCTCGATTAGTTAGTATGTCGGCTAGTTGCGACATAGTTAATTCATTTCTCATATAGTTTTTATCTGGGATAGCAGCTAGACTTCTTTGCTCTAGAGTAATCATGTTCCTACTTATGGTTAATTGCGGGGCCCAATTATGTATGGGGTCACGAAAACCGGTGTTAAAGAATCTTTTTTCAGGGTAAAAACCGGTAACATGGGTGTGTCCATAAACAGCTGTACTTAAGGGCTCATCAAAATTCGCCTGAGTATACTTGGCTTGGGCAGCATTTCTAAACTTTAGTGCCTGTTCAGCATCTGCATAAGGATAAACATGTGGCTTTAATAATCCAGATTTTCTAGCTAATGTTAATGCTTTTTCTGCCGCTCTCTGTAATATGGGATTGTCAGCAAATAAAGGGTAAACCGTCCAAGGTTGTGCTTCGTGTCCATGTTGAATGTGAAAGGATATTTTTGTAGCAGGATCAAATACTTCAAGCTTTCCTTCTTCAACAAGAATACCCCTTTGTAACCACTCAGCAACAACATCTGTTGGTAAATGCTCTACTTTCATATGGTTACCTGGAATTACTCTCAGATTTTCGCCTGTAATATCTTTTTTTACAAGCAAATTAGTTAAGTGACTCATAGCGCCTGTGACTAATTCCTTCTCAAACCAAAAACGGGGATGTGTATGAAACCCGTCACCGTTCCAGATTCGTAATAAATTCTCATCTGGTTTTGTAAGTATATCTAAATAGATCCAGTTTGCCGGTGAGCTTAGCGGATTATTTGGTTGGGCAGGAATATTTATTATATCTCTAGGAGCTAAATGTTGATCTGATGTAACGATAACTTTATCTGTATCTCTGCCAAGTACTATTGGTTGCATTGGTTACGAAAAAATACTTATCTATTAAATAATTACTGCAGGAAATTGTCAAGCAGATTGTTTCTCGTAGAGTATTTTGCCTTCTGCAAAGGCACTTTTGAGGAATGACTCATTTTCTTGATGCAGAATTTGAATTTCTTCAGGAGTGTAAACTAGTGGTTCAATTATTGGGAATTCCCCTTTTGTAGCTTCTCGAGCCTTATATATTCTCTCAACGAAAGGGCATTGCTCACAGTTAGCTATTATTAGAATATCCATTGTGCCACTTAAAGGGTTGCCCCATTCACGGGCGAATCTACCAAAAAGAATAATGCTTTCTGTGTCAAAGGTCTTCTTAATTGAATTCACAATTGATTTCGCCCTTTTCTCAATAACTTCAGGTTTATAGATTTCAGCTTTTAATTCGGTGCTTTCTAGTTTCTTATAGCTAACTTTTTTAAGAAGTTTTGAAATTTTCAAAATAACATCAGAAGCTTCAACAAGAGCTTCATTAGCATTTCTTTCGCTTATCAATTCATGCGGTGTCAAGCTTTTGTCAGGAAGTAGAAAAGGGTAACGAGAAATAAATGTAAATGACTCGATGTGTTTAAAATTAAAGTCAGTATTTCTAAAATTATCATTTACTTGGTTACAAAAACCAAAGAGAATGCCTAATTTATGAATCTTTGGAGCTTTACCACCAGCATGCACAATTACAGATTTTAAAGACTTCTCGACAGCCTGTTCAGCTTGATATGTTGCCCATTCAAAATATTCGTTTTCTAGCGATAAAAAAGCTGCGGCTAAGTCATACTTAGCTTGTCTTAGCCATACTTGCCATCTCTCGTCGTTATGATTATTAATCTCAGTTGTGGTTTGCATTGGCAGTAGGTATTTGTTTAAGTGCTTAAATCGTTTATATTACCACATAGCATTATCTTAGGAACGATTAGTAGTTGCATGATAAAAGCATCACGGCGTTTTTTCTTAAGTATAAACTCGCTAGACTTTAAAACAGTATAATTAATTTCTCTGTTGAGTTTTTTTTCTGCATCTTGTACTAATTTTGATAACGCTTGTAAATCTATGTCACCAATTAAGACTAGGTCAATGATATTAGGATCAGGTGCAGAAAATGTTGTAAATGAACCAGTTAGGATTGCAAAATCAACCTTACCTAAATTTTCTAAGTTTTTAATAATTGAACCACCCAGGCCAAAAGACTTGTGAAAAATGCCTAAAAGCTCGTTAACATATAGGAAATCGCGATTTAGTAAATAGTACTTACGATTGCCCCGCATTTCACTGCGAATGAGGCCAATTTCTTCTAGCCTTAATAACTCACGACGCACGGCATTTATTTCTTCTTGTACTTCACGAACCAACCCCCTTAAGTGTATGGGTATATCAGCATTAAAAAGATAATACTTAAGCACTTTAATTCTAACCTTAGAGATAAATAAGTGGTTTAAGGCTTTTATTGGGTTTGCTATTTGCATGTCGTTTGTTTAGATAATACAAGTTAATTGTAGAAGATTTTTATAATAATTTAAATATGTTTAAATTATTTAATCATATATTTCTAAAAAGCCGACAAGTTTTCGCTTGTCGGCTATGATGTTAACCTTTATGAAGTAGGCATATTTGCCTTTTTCTTAACCTCTTGATAAATCTCTTTTCTGAGTTTCTCATCATTTCTTAATAGTGCTTTCATGCCTTCTTTGCCCTGAGCTAGTTGAGTATCACCTTTTCTAAACCAAGAACCAGCCTTTTGAATCACATCAAAAGTTGTAGCTGCATCAACTAGAGAGCTTAACTTGTCAATTCCATTAGGATAAATTATGTCAAAAGTTGCCTCTTTAAATGGTGGCGCCATTTTGTTCTTTACTACTTTAACTTTAACGCTGTGGCCTTGAACATCTTCAAGGGTTCCTATCTTGTCTTTCTTTCTAATGTCAAGCCTAACGGAAGCATAGAATTTTAGGGCGTTACCACCGGTTGTCGTCTCTGGATTACCGAACATAATTCCAATTTTCATTCTTAACTGATTAATAAAGATTAC
>CALARN010000050.1 GCA_937889205.1 uncultured bacterium | reverse complement strand
AAAGCGGTTTTTAATCCTTTTACGTTCTTATTTAATTCATAAAAGCTTAATACGTGGTGCTTAATTTTTTCTAAATTCTTAGCATAATCAGACTCAAGAGGGAATTTGACCAGCTTAAATATCTTTCCATCTTTCCAAAATGCTAAACGGATGCTTGTTCCTCCGATATCACCGGTTAAAATCATTTAATAATCAATAAAATATATAAATAATTTAGTTTTTAATTACTTAAAATGCAAGATATGTGATAAAATACATGGTGTTAATTAATTGAAGATCATGCCAAAAACAAAGAGAACCTATCAACCATCTAAACAAAAAAGAATCAGTTCACATGGTTTTATGTACCGAAAGGCAACCAATGGTGGTCAAAATGTTTTAAAGAACAGACGAGCCAAAGGCAGAAAAGAGCTTACAGTATCTGATGAATTCAGAGCGGACAAAACCAAAAGATTTGGTAAATTAAAATAAATGCTGTCCAAAGTTAACCGACTTAAGGGCAAACAAAAATTTGATGTGGTGTTTAAGAAAGGAGAGAAGTTTTACTCTCCTTATTTTGTTATGTATACCTACTCTCCATCTATTGCTTCTGAAAAACCCGCTAACACTCAAATTGGCATAGTCGCTAGTAAAAAAGTAGGAGGTGCTGTTATTAGAAACAGATCCCGTAGAATGATAAGCGAATTACTGAGAATGAATTTAAGCAACCTTAAACCCCAGACGCATTATGTATTTGTATTATTTAAGACTATGGCAACCGTTACAAGAGAGCAATTAAGCGAAGCTCTTCAAAAACTTAAGTTGATAAAATGAAAAAAAGAATCTGTATTCTATATTATAATGCAGGAGCTGGTCACAGATCTGTAGCTACGGCCCTATATAATGAACTATCCTCAAAACCGGAGCTAGAAGTCTCATTAGTAAATTTTATTGAAAAATATCAAGTAACTGGTTTTAACAAAGCCTCTCAAAGCTATAGCTTCAGCTTAAAATACTTTTCTGCTTTTTATGGACTAATTGTTAAATTAGTTGATACTCTTCCGGTATTAACAGCAATACGCTTCATATACAAACAAAACGCTAATAAATATTTTCAGAAATTTATGCAAGATTACCCTGCAGATATTTATATATCCAATTGCTATTATGATAATGAACTATTTGACTATATTAAAGCCAAAAATCCAAAAACTAAAACAATAATGTTAGTGACAGATATTGTATATGCTCTTAGAATCTGGTTTAACGATAAGAGAGATTTAATTCTAGTTCCTACGCAAGAACTCTACAACAATGGCTTTAAGTATTTTAATAAATACTCAAAAAAAGTAAAAATCGTAGGCCTACCAATTGCTAAAGAGTATTTTGCTAAACATGACGTCAGCAATCTTAAACAACAACTAGGCTTGAAAGATAAGCAGACAATACTCGTTAGTGCAGGAGGGGAAGGCATTTCAAATATATTTGAAATCGTTACTGTTTTAGATAAACACTTTCACAATTTGAATATTTGTGTCATTTGCGGAAAGAATACAAATCTCTTACAAAAATTGCGTGCTAAATCATTTAATAATAATGTTAAACCTTTCGGTTGGACAGATGATTTTGCGAAGCTACTGATTGTTGCAGATCTTTTTCTTACAAAAGCCGGAGCTACCTCAATCTGGGAAGCTATTACACTAAATAAAAAAACTATTGCTTTTGATTTGATAAAAGGCCAAGAAGAAGGGAATATAGAATTTGCAAAGAAATTCATCAATATTGAATATGTTCCAGATATCAATAATCTCGCAGCCTCAACAAACGAAATGCTGAAATTAGTTCATAACAAACGAAAACAAGAATTTAATAGCAATGCAGCGCAAGTTATTTACAAATTATTGTTCAACTAAAGATAGTAGTCTTAAATAATTATTACGATTCGGGCACACATCACTTAATACGCACGAAACACATTGTGTAAAGCCATAGGCAAATCGTTTAACAGTGGGTTCGGTAGCTTCTATGAGGGTTGCCTCTTGCGTTGCACCTTCTTGCAATAAAACAGAGACAATTGGACAATGTTTTATTGACTCATTGCGGCTTCGGTTTATTGGAACATTTATGGCCATTTCTTTTTCTGGATACCATAAGCCCATACTAGAATTTACAATAACTTTACCATTTCCAGAAAAACCAGGTCCTACATGTTTTGAATTTAAACTTACTTTTCTTTTAATATAACTCTCCACGATATATATCCAATCTCCACTATAAATATAGGGTTTAGATTATATCAGATATATCAAAATGTTTATAAATTGAGCTTATTTAGTTCTCTGTAAAGTTCTCACAACATCTGGGTGTGCACAAATGCCATTATTTGCAATTGAATCACCAGCTAGCTTACATGTAGCACACCTCAAATCATCAATTACAATCATCATCTCGCCTATATATTCTGTGGCAATACAATTGACTTTACCTCTTGGCCTCAACTGAAGTAATGGACACTCTGTAGGGACTTCAGATCGTACTGTTTCTGGTAAAGTGACATCAGCATCTGGCGAAAGAACTAAATTACGAAGATCTGGTCGGGGATGAGGCTCGCCTCCAAAGGGAACTGCACTAAAAGCTATATTAGGCATTTCTCTGTTGTTAAAAAGTGTAATAAAAAACAGGCCCCTGAGGGCCTGTTCTAAAACAAAAATAAGATTCACACATTAAACCTTACCAGCTCAAATGTGAAAAAGCTTTGTTAGCTTCGGCCATCTTATGTACTTCTTCTTTTTTCTTGTAAGCATTACCCTCTTTGTTAAATGCATTTAATAACTGCACAAACAAAGCTTCACTAGAACCTTTATTGCCGCGACTTTCTCTTGTGGCTTTGATAATCCAGCGCATTGCTAAGATTAATTGTCTTGATTCAGTAACTGGTACTGGAACTTGGTAGTTCGCACCACCAACTCTGCGTGATCTCAACTCAATCTTTGGTTTTAAGTTATCTAATGCTTTATTAAAAGACTCTAATTCACCCATATTTGTTTTCTCTGACAATTTCTTCATTGCATCATACACTAAACCTTCTGCTACGGTTTTCTTGCCATCTACCATAATGTAATTGATAAACTGAGTAACAACTCTATCATTGAATTTCAAATCAGGTTGTAGTACTCGTTTTTTTGCTTGTTTTCCTCTCATTGCTTTATTTCGTTAAAATTATGATTTAGCTGCCTTAGGTTTTTTGGTACCATATCTTGATCTGCTTTGTCTTCTCTTATCAACACCTGCAGCATCATAAACACCTCTTACAACCTCATACTTAACACCCGGAAGGTCAGGAGTTCTACCTGCTTTTACCATTACTACAGAGTGTTCTTGTAGGTTATGGCCTTCACCTGGAATGTAAGCAATGATTTCCTGTTTGTTTGATAATCTTACCTTTGCAACTTTACGAAGAGCTGAGTTAGGTTTCTTAGGAGTTCTGGTATAAACAGCTAAACAAACACCCCTTCTAAAAGGGTTACTAGCTTTTGAAAATTCATTCTTTAAACTGTTGTAGTTGAACTGCAACTGTTTGTACTTGGTGGTCTCATTGAATTCAAGCCCTTTATAAAAGACTGTGCCTTTTTTAGGTGCTCTACCTTTTTTCACCAATTGCGATAATCTTGGCATATTAAAATATTATTATTAATCTAAATTTCAAATCTCGTCTGCTATTGTTACTTGGTGCCATCTCTAAGGCTCACGACTTCCTTGTATGGATGGGCTTTTACCTGCCATTATCTTTACCAAATAAAGCATGCCAACGCAGCTCAGGTATTATATCAAATATATCAGTATTTTTCAAAATTAATCAAGGATATGCGCATATTTTCTGCACTAACAGTTTTTACATACAGAATTTCCATATTTAATCCAAGAATTTATCCCACCGTTTAACTCATAAATCGATTTAAAGCCTAGTTGCTCCATCTGTTTAAAAGCTGAACTACTCCGATTACCAGATCTACAATAAACCATATAGGTTGTCTCTTTATTTAATTGCTGTAATTTTGCAGAAAAATCTGCTGCATAAAAATCAATATTTATTGCATTCTCTAAGTGACCTGACGCATATTCTTCAGGTGTACGAATGTCTAATATCACCACATTATCTGTATTAATTTTTTTTGAAAACTCGTCACTATCGACTTTTATTAGTTGCTGTTTAACTTCACTTATACCTGCTAGCTCTGGACTTCCAACAGCCGGATAAACCAGTAATACTAGTATTATTAAAGCCACTGCAATTAATAATAATGTTTTTATTCTGTTCATATGTTTATTATCTTAGAAAATGAATTGAGCCAATGTCAAATTATTACTAATAAAAACAAAGCCGACATCATAGATGTCGGCTCATTCTTCCTAGTCAAATAACACTTCTTTATCTTACCTCTTCACCTAATGGTACGGTTCTACCAATGATGACATTTTCTTTCAGACCCTTCAAATGATCTACTTTACCAGAGATAGCAGCATCTGAAAGCACTCTTACCTGTTGTTCAAATGACGAAGCAGATAAGAAAGATTCCGTCTTAATTGCTGCAACGGTAATACCTACTAACTGTCTATCAAATTTTGCAGGTCTTAGCTCTCTTGATTTCAAATCGGCATTCTCTGCTTCAATAATGACATTTTCGACAAAGTTCCCTGGTAGGTATTGTGAATCACCTGCATCAGAAATCTTTACATACTTTGACATTTGTCTCACGATGACTTCAACATGTTTATCGTCAATGGCAATACCCTGAATACCATATGTCTCTTGGATATTATCAATTAGATAATGTTGTGCAGCGTTGATTTCTGTTTTATCCATCAACTCTTTAGGATCAAGCGAGCCTTCTGTTAAAGGTGTACCTTTAATGACATTTTGACCGGCTTCAACAACTAAGTGATCTTTTGGACCTAATTCGTATTCTTCTTCTTGAATTCTTTCCATAGTCACTAGCATTTCTGCCTTGTTTCTAATTGCCTTGCCTGGGCCAATCGCCTTAACAACATCACCATTAGCCTTGGTGTAAATAACATCGCCCTCTTTCAAAGTCTTAGTCTTAGCAATTTTAGTAACATCTTTTTCTTCAAGTACAAATTTCTTTTGTACTGTCTCTTTATTGATAAGTTTCAAATTTACTACATTTCCAGCATCATCTTTTTCGAAAATAACTTCACCATCAATGCCGGCAATAATTGCCTTCGCTTTTGGTGTCCTAGCTTCAAAAAGCTCTTCTACTCTAGGTAAACCTTGTGTAATATCTGTACCAGCCCTACCTGAAAGATGCTTGGTATTAAGAGTAAGCTGAGTTGCAGCTTCACCCATAGATTGTGCAGCAATGATACCTACGGCGATACCTTTATCAACCAATTTCTTTGTGCCTAGGTTGTAGCCGTAACATTTTTGACAAACACCTGATTGAGCCTCGCAAGTAAGAACTGATCTTACCTTGACAGACTCTAATCCTGTGGCATCGATACGCTTTGCATCCTCAATAGTAATCAACTCATTTACTGCATGAATAACTTCGCCAGTCTTTGGGTCAATCACCTTTTCAGCAGTTACTCTTCCTGTGATTCTATCTGCAAAAGCAATTCTACGATTAGATTTTCTTGATATATCAATACCTCTTTTTGTTCCACAATCTTCCTCTTTGGTAATAATGTCTTGTGCTACATCGCATAGCCTTCTAGTTAAATAGCCTGACTCGGCAGTTTTCAAAGCAGTATCAGCCAAACCTTTTCTAGTACCTCTAGCTGCAACAAAGTACTCAAGTGCACTTAGACCCTCTTTGTAGTTAGATCTTAAAGGCAATTGCACAATGTTACCTGAAGGGTCAAGAATCAAACCCCTAACACCTGAAATCTGTCTTAAAGGGTTTTGTACTGGAATAGCACCTGATTCTTGCAAAACAACCAGGTTATTGTCAGGAGTAGCTTTGTATTCTCTCCATGTGTCTTCTGCGATTTTCTCAATCATATCCATCCACAGCTTTTCAAATAAGCGCTTGCGCTCTTCTTCTGTTATTAAGCCGTTGTAATAATCATGAGTTAATTGCTCTTCTTTTTCTTCAATTTCTTCTAACGATTTATTCTTATTAGGACTAATCACAAAATCTTCCATACCCATAGTCAAAGCAGAGTCTGTTGCAAACTTAAAGCCAATGCTTTCAATATTATTCAAAAACTCAATAGTTGCATCTGCACCAAAGTCGTTAAATATTTTACTTGAAAGTTTAGCAATATCGCCTTTGGCAAACTGCTTATTGATATAGCCCATTTCATTTCTTACGGCCTCTGGCAATGCCTGGTTGAAGATAATTCTACCAACACTGGTAGTCTCTATCTTTCCAGATACAATTATCTTGATTTCCTCTCTTAATTCTAGCTCATCATTTTGATATCTACCCATTACTTCATCAATCGATGAGAAGAACCTATGCTCCTTCTGTGGTTCTATACCGGTAATGAAGTAAACACCAAGAGCCATGTCTTTTTCTACATTAACTACTGGGTTACCATCAGCCATCAGTAAGATGTTTGATTTTGTAAACAATTTTTCTTTTGCTTCATTAATTGCGCTCTCAGAAAGTGGCAAGTGAACTGCCATCTGGTCACCGTCAAAGTCAGCATTGAACCCTCTACAAACCATAGGATGCAATTGAATTGCATTACCCTCAATAAGTGTGGGGAAGAAAGCCTGAATACCTTGTTTATGTAGTGTAGGAGCTCTATTAAGTAAAACCGGTCTACCTTGAATTACTCTTTCTAATAGATCCCATACTTCAGGAGCTTTCGATTCAAAGAATAATTTTGCAGATTTAATGTTAGGAGCCAACCCCTCAACAATGATTTGTCTTAATACGAATGGCTTGAATAACTCTAAAGCCATTGTTTTTGGAAGACCACATTGATCAATTCTTAATTCAGGTCCGGTAACAACTACTGAACGACCCGAGTAATCAACACGCTTACCTAATAAGTTTTGTCTAAAGCGACCCTGCTTACCCCTTAACATGTCTGATAATGATTTATAGGGTAATCCTCTTGAGTTCAAGACTGGGTTACCTGGCCTATGGTCGTTATCTACTAAAGCATCGACTGATTCTTGCAGCATTCTTTTTTCATTTCTTAAAATGATTTCTGGTGCTCCTAAGTTAATCAATCTCTTTAAACGATTGTTTCTATTAATAACTCTTCTGTATAAGTCATTCAAGTCTGATGTAGCAAATCTACCACCGGGTAATTGAATGATTGGTCTTAAATCTGGAGGTATTACTGGTAAAGCCTCAAGCACTATCCATGATGCTGCAATACCCGCGGCCTTCATTCCTTCTAAGATTCTAATTCTTTGTACTAATTTTCTTTTCTTTGGTAATGATTTAGTCTCTTTTGTCTCTTGATCAATTTTTTTAATTAATTCATCTAGATTAAGCTTATCTAATACCTTTTTAACCGCTTCTGCTCCCATTTCAGCTTCAAAGAAGCTAGTTCCGAATTCACGGAGTAATGCAATGTCTTCTTCTGAAAGAGTTGAGCATTCATCCATTGTTTCTACCAAAGTCAAAATATCTTTAAACTTATTTTGTAAATTGGTTTCTTTCTGAGTATAAATTGATTTAATTTTCGCGATCTCTTTTCTAGAGTCGTTATTGATTTTATCAATCTTGAAGTCCAGCTTAGACTTCTTCTCTTCAGATTTTCTAAGTTCAGCAATCATTTCTGCATACTTGGCTTCTACTTCAGCAATCTTTGCAGCTAATTCATCTGCATTAGCTTTTAAATCTGACTCTTTTTTCTCTTTAATGTTATTAAGAGTAGTAATCTTCTGCTCTTCATTAACAGCTGTTACCAGGTATCTAGCAAAATATATTACTGTTTCTAGCTTTTTCTGGGTAACACCTAAAATTAATGCTAATTTATTAGGTACACCATGAGCAAACCATACATGAGTAACAGGAGCAGCCAATTTGATGTGCCCCATTCTCTCTCTTCTAACTCTCTTGTGTGTTACTTCAACTCCGCACTTATCGCAAATAATGCCTTTATATCTAATCTTCTTGTATTTTCCACAATAACACTCAAAATTCTTGGTTGGCCCAAAAATTTTCTCATCCATCAAGCCATCAACTTCAGGTCTGTGGGTTCTGTAGTTGATTGTCTCGGCTTTCTTTACTTCACCGTAGCTCCAGTTCAATATCTGTTGAGGAGAAGCTATGGTAAGTTTTAACGCTTTAAAATCCTTAATCATAATATTATCTTAAGTAATTAATAACTAAGTTAGCTTATTCCACAACAGGAATATCGATTGAATCAGTGTTATCAATAACACCTTCAACAATCTCTGCCTCATCCACCTCGTCTTGATCAGGTTCAATCATTTCAAGATCTAAACCTAAAGCCCTCAACTCTGAGACTAATACTTTGAATGCCTCAGGAATATTTGGCGCCTCAATTGGAGTACCCTGGATGATAGATTTATAAGCTGCTGCTCTACCTACTACATCATCAGATTTAATTGTTAACAACTCTTGTAAGTTGTGAACTGCTGCATGAGCCTCTAATGCCCATACTTCCATCTCTCCGAATCTCTGACCACCGAATTGAGCTTTACCACCTAGTGGTTGCTGTGACACGAGGGTATATGAGCCGGTTGAACGAGCATGAATCTTATCTGAAGATAAGTGGTTAAGTTTTAAGAAATATCTAGGTCCGACCAAAATCTTTTGTTTAAATGGCTTTCCTGTTTTCCCGTCGAACAAAGTAATTTTTTGTGACATACTAACACCTTTATCTTTAGCCATTTTCTCTAGCTTTTTGTAATCAACATCAGTGAAAGGAGGCACAATCACCTTAATTCCCAATTTCTTGGCAATCGCGGCAGTCTCCATCTCTCTAATCTGACCTAAGTTCATACGCTTTACAAACATAGGAGATAAAATGATATCGATTGGGGTACCATCTTCCATATATGGCATCTCTTCTACTGGCAGAATTTTTGAAATTACACCTTTGTCTCCGTGTGTTCCGGTTAATTTATCACCAACAGAGATTTTATGTGTAGAAGCTACCCATACTTTAACCTGCTTTAATACACCTGGATTCAATTTATCACCCTTTGTTTTATCTAATAACTGAACACCGATAACAATACCTTTATCACCATGAGGCAGTCTTAATGAGTTGTCTCTTACATCTCTAGCATATTCACCGAAGATGGCTCTAAGTAGCTTTTCTTCTGCTGTCAATTCAGACTCACCCTTAGGAGCAATAATGCCACATAGAATATCTTGTGAATTAACATTAGCGCCAATTCGCACAACACCTGCATCATCTAGGTTTCTAAGAAGATATTCGCCAATATTTGGAATATCTCTAGTAATCTGCTCATCGCCTAGCTTAGTCTCGCGAATATCTTGTGTATATTCTTTTATATGAACTGAAGTCAACACATCTTCTTGGACTAACCTCTCTGAAAGAATAATCGCATCTTCATAATTGTAGCCATCATAAACCATATATGCCGCTGTAAGGTTTCTACCTAAAGCAAGCTCACCGTTTTGCATTGATGGGCCGTCAATTAATACATCCCCTTTATTAAATTTATCGCCAACTTTCACTAACGCTTGTTGAGAAAAACAAGTATTTTGATTAGTCTTCACAAACTTCTCAATCTCATAAGTCGCTTTTGTTTTGTCGGCATACTTAACTACAATCTGAGTTGCATCACTGACGATAACTTCTCCGTCATTCTCTGCAATCACTGTTCTACCCGACTGTCTGCCAATAATTTCTTCAATACCGGTAGCTACAATAGCTGAGGTAGGATGAATCAATGGAACAGCTTGCCTTTGCATGTTTGCCGCCATTAAAGTTCTAGTAGGATCATCATTGAAACTAAAAGGTACTAGAGATAGCCCCAAACCTGCAATTTGACCGGGGTTGATGTCGATATATTCAATTTCTGTGGATGGAATTCTCAAATAATTGTACTGATATCTTACGAACACCGTTTCAATTTTCAAACTGCCATCCGCGTTTCTTTCTACTACTGCAGGGCCAATTTTATGCTGAGCCTCTTCATCTGCGGGCATGTAAACAATCTCATCGGTAACTACAGGCATTACTTTAATACTTGCAATACCTGCCTTGGTAATCTTTTCGATTTCTGCCTTGCCAAGCTTTGTATCTTTTTTAAGCAAGACTTTATTTTTTTCATCTCTAACTTCTTCTCTCAAAACCTTACCCAATAAATCTTTAGCTTTAACTGTATTCATGTCAATATTACTCAAGACTCGATAATAAGGAGCCTCTAAAAAGCCATACTCATTAATTCTTGAGTACACTGCCATCTGTGACACAATACCAATAGAAGGGCCTTCAGGAGTCGATACTGGACATAATTTTGCATAATGAGAACTATGTACATCACGAACTGAGAAAGTTGCCCTTTCTTTTGTTAAACCCTTTGGACCACCGGCGGTGATTCTTCTTTTGGTTTCTAACTCAGAAAGCACATTCTCTTGATCCATATA
This sequence comes from uncultured bacterium, assembly GCA_937889205.1. GTDB lineage: Bacteria > Patescibacteriota > Dojkabacteria > B142 > OLB20 > CALARN01. Next base: position 8,233 of record CALARN010000050.1, on the reverse strand, counting down.
CCTTGAAACTGCAGAGCTTCCAAAGAATTGATTAATAGATGCAATAACTGGTTTTGTATTAATAATTAATGATGGAGTAATCAAGTCTTCTGTAGAATATGTTGACATTCTGTCACGAATATTCTTTTCCATTCTGAGTACACCAACCCTTACTCTCTCTGCAACTAATTCACCAACACCTCTAATTCTTCTATTTGCTAAACTGTCAATATCATCAACAGCAATAGAGCCGTTATTTAATAATATTAACGATTTAATACAATTGACAATATCTTCAGGTCTTAATGTGTAGTCTTCTGGAGTAATAGGGGCATTAATTCCAAACTTCTTATTAATTTGATATCTTCCAATTTTACCAAGGTAGAATCTTCTTTTATCGAAGAACATTTTGTTCAAAAAGTCTTTAGCATTCTCAATATTTAAAGAATCTTCTGGTCTTAGTTTTCTAAAAATTTCTAATAATGCCTCATCTTGATTCGTGGTAGGATCTTTCTTCAAAGTTCGATCTACATATGAGATATCGCCTTTTTTATCTGCATCATCTAGTAATTTTCGAATATCTGAGTCAGACGAGTAACCAAGAGCTCTAAGTAATGTTGTCAGCATTATCTTTGGCCTTTTATCTAACAACTTGGTCATCATGACACCATTTTTGTTTACCTCAAAGTCAAACCATTTACCTCTTAAAGGCATTAGTTTAACGGTAAAGACTGGAAGATGTGAACCAGGAGCTTTCCCTTCAACATATAACACTCCCTCTGCTCTAACAACCTGCATCACTACTACTCTTTCGTTACCATTCACAACGAAACTTGCCCTAGGGCTCATCATTGGAACATCGGCAACAAATATCTTTTGCTTCTTGATTTCGCCTGTTTTTTTATTAACAAGCTTAGTATTAATATATAGTGGTCTATCATAAGACAAAGAAAGCTTTTGTGCTTCGCGCATAGTCATATTGTCTTTACCCCACTCATGGTCCTCAAACTTAAGTTCCCACGATTCACCAGTGTAATCGCTAATAGGATTGATCTCTTCAAATATCTCTTGTATGCCGGTTTCCAAAAAGTCTTGATAAGACAATAGCTGGGGCTCAATTAGATTGGGCTGCAGCTTTGGAAACGATTTCGCGGCCAGATTTACTCTTGCTTGTTGTTGGCTCATAATCGCTTACTGTTAATGAAGCTAAATTAATTATTTTGTAAATACAGAAAATACGCACCATGGTTACATTCCAGTGCGTAGAAAGGATATTCTCTTAATTTGTATTGGAAATTAAAAACATTAGACCCCCCAAATCCCATCCAATATTTATTTTTGTTGGGACATTATACACCATGTAATAATGGCAAGTCAACCTATTTCAGGGGTTATTTGAAGTTATTAATAAGTTACCATAAATAATAACGAACATGCAACCAAAAAATTTCATACTAGATTTTTTATCAATCCCAGTCTGGAATATAGTACTTTTTATTTTTTAGATTATCAGGAAGATACTGTTGCTTGATTTTCTTGCCAGTGCGCTTCTCCTCAAGCCATGGATAACGAGTATGCCCCTTGCCATACCCCCAAGATTCCATGTATTTATTAGATGCATTACGCAAGTGTAGTGGAATAGCTCCTAGATTTTCTAAATCTACATCTGCCATAGCGCTAGTTAAGGCCGTTGTTGAGGCAATTGATTTAGGACAAGTTGCTAAATACGTAGCTGTTTGAGCAAGCAATAGCCCTGATTCCGGCATACCGATCATATGCACGGCCTGCATACAAGCAGTTGCAAGAACTAATGCATTTTGCCGTGCATTTCCTATGTCTTCAGAGGCAAAAATCACCATTCTGCGGGCAATAAACATAGGGTCTTCGCCTGCTTTTAGCATTCTTGCTAAATAATGCAAAGCAGCATCGGGCTCTCCGCCTCGCATACTCTTAATAAAAGCCGAGATTGTATCGAAATGAGATTCACCTTTTTTATCGTAGTACAAAGATTTCTTCTGTAATCCTTGCTCTACAACCTTTACAGTGATATGCTTCGCCAATTGAGCTGATAGTTCGACTGCATTGATTGCTGCCCTTGCATCGCCCCCTACAAACCTCACAATTAATGAAATAGCTTCAGCATCCCATTGATGTTTAGGAAAGTATGAAGTTGCTTTGTTAACAATCTTCTCAATATCTTCAATTTCTAAATTATTTAAGCGAAATAATCTAGTTCGAGATAACAAAGGAGCATTAACAGCAAATGAAGGGTTTTCAGTAGTTGCACCAATTAAAATGATAGTTCCGTCTTCGACATAAGGCAAAAACGCATCCTGTTGTAACTTTGAAAAGCGATGTATTTCATCGATAAAAAGAATTGTTCTTTTAGCTAAAGCCTGTTGATACTCTTTTGCTTGAGCTACTATCTTCATTACATCTGCCTTGCCGGCTGTAACAGCAGAAAGATTTACAAAATTTGCATTCACATATTTAGCTACCAATCTTGCCAATGTGGTTTTACCACAACCCGGAGGACCCCAAAAAATCATTGATACCACCGCCCCTTGAGCCAACATCTTAGTTAAAGGCTTATTTTTACCAATAATATGCTTTTGGCCGACAAAATCTTTAATATCACTTGGTCGCATAACTTCAGCTAGCGGATGATTAGTTGCCATAAGTTTAAAACTATCTAAATATTTGCATTTCTTATTATACCTTATTAGAATAGTAATGAAGTATTGATATTTATTTTCAAAATAACATGCCCCAAAATGCAAATGAAAAAGAAGAATTAGATGTTCTCGATAGAGAAATTGCTTTGCAGAAAAAAATAGCCAAAAGACTAGAGGACGCACAGAAACCCGTAACTACTGTTTATACATGGGAAGCCCCTGAGAGAGATTATAATCCAAAGAACAAACGCTGGTATTTGATTATGGGCATTGTGGCACTCTTTTTTATTGCTCTTGCCGCTCTTACTCAAAACTATCTTCTTGTTTTTACAATCGTTGCACTAGTTGTAGTAATCTACACTATAAACACCATTCCACCTCATGACACAACACACCAATTAACCAATAAAGGTCTTTACAGCTTCAACACAATATTTTTATGGAAGAATATGATATCGTTCTGGGTAACGCAACGAGGTAGAAAATATTTTTTACACATTGAGTATAAAGGCAAAGCCTCTGATGTTAGCTATAAAACCATGGTTATTCTTGTTGGCAAAGGTAATATCGAAAAAATCGTCACTTATATGGTTGGCTTTGTAGATTATCTTGGGCCTGATGAAGTTAGCTATGGAGCACTTTCAGAATACAGTCACGGCAAATACGTGCCTTTATTAGATATTGTTGGTGATACCGATGTGCTCACCAAAGATCCTAATGATGCCCCCTTCTTACTTAAGGCAAATAAATCAAATTCAAAATAATTAAGATCTATCAATAAACTGCTCTCTGCTGCCAGCATCAACCTTTGGCAGCTTATTCAACAACCCTTTCCAGCATGGGTTTTGTTTCGCTAATTTCTCGGCCCATGCATAGGTTAAAGCTCTGTAAGCAATATGACCACCATTTCTAGTTCTCAGATTAATTGTATATTGCAAATCGTCGACAGAAGCATAAAAACGGTAAGCAGTAGCATGCGCATGAGGTATTAAATACTTTACAAATTCTGACCTGAAAGCAGATGGAGTAGTATCTTTAGTCAACTTCAACCAATCCTTTATCATTTCATAAGATTCGTTAAGCCTTGTGACAAATTCTTTTTTTAGTGATTCCATGCCAGAAAGTTCAAGATAGTCACACATAAAATACATCCTCTCATTTGGACGATCAAATTCACTATCAATATCTGCAATATCACTCCAAAGCGGAACAAAACGCTCAAAGCTTCTGTGCCTATTCAGGTCTTTTAAAATTCCTAAATCTGACATGCCCTCAATCAGGATTGCGCCTTGTTGAGCAACATTTCGTATTTGGTTGTGATGATTATGCTCTGTAAAAATTACGCTGCCAAGCTCTTGCCACTGTTTATTTGTAAGCTCTACATATTCTTCTTTACTAAGTGGGTCAAGTAGTAATAAATAACTCCTAATTAACGATTGCATTGCCGAAGTAGATTCTGAAACGGTAAACGATTTATGCTGCAAAGCGACGAGTTTTCGCTTTGTTTTCTTTATCCCCCATTTTGTAAGCAGACTCATAACCTTCTTAGCTGTGTTGAATGCTCTCGGATTAGCCTCTGTATGTCTGACTAAGCCATCAGCTTCTGGAATGAAGCCTTTATCTTGAAGCTGTTTAGGTCCCTTTAATAATTCAAGTATCAACTCCGCTACCTCCCTATCATAGTATGAAGGACTTGCTTTTAAATATGCAATTGTATCTGACCACACACGAGCTGAAGAGAGTATTCCTAGACTAGTACACGTTCCCATAGGAAGTAAAAATTTAGCAGTATCAAAACTTCTAGCCTCTAATACTTTAACCTGATTCTTATCAGTTAAATCAAGATTAAAATATCTTGCAAGTGACACCTTGCTCATAGCTAACATTTCACTGTAATCGTTGAACCCTTTCTGAATAATCTTCTCGTATTTATCTTTTATTTCAGTTGAAACCTGAAACTCTGATGGAATATTCACAAAATCCGGATTAGAAAAATCCTGATATCTTGTCGATCTTTCTTGACCAGCTAATACAGGAATCTGATTAAATAGCTTTTCACCTAAGATCATTGGGATATTTTCGATGCATAGAAACTGATCAGCCATATCTCCAACTGATTTGTGTCCATAATTACTGAAAATATTCTCTAATCTCTTTGCAGCATCAACTCCGCCAGCATAGGCTTCTTCAGCAATCTTAAGGATTGAATCAGATGACCTGCTATATCTTGCTCCTAAATATGCAGAAATAGCCGGTTGCTTAGCACCAGGATGCTGCTGTAATACATGCACTGCCATATGATGGCTTGGTTCGTTAGTATTGATACTTGCAAGATGAAGTTGAGGGTGATAAGAGTAAGTCTTAGACATATTCTATGTTTATTAATAAATTATAAACAGGCAGAAGTTCTAGAACATCTTACTGAAGATTTCTATCTATGTCTATGTACTTTTTTAGTTATAATAAATCGTTGATTTCAATATCTGGCAAATCTTTCTCAATTTCACTCACTTCTTTGAGCAATTTATCTACATCGCCAAGAGCTTCATCAACTACTTCTTCGTTCACTTCTTCCACTTCAAAGAAATCATCAGATAAGTCGGGCAACTCTTTATCGTTATCTGCTTTTAAATCTTCAATAGCTCCATCCAGTTCAAAATCAACCTCTGTCTTATTTTGATAACTATTAATGGTTAAAACAACTCCAACAACAGCTAATACCAAGATTGCTATTGAGATTATCACCACCAACCATAATTTCCCCGCCTTTTGTTTAGCTGGTGACTCTTGACTTTCAGTAGTTGTATTTAATTCAGGCCTGAGACTTTCTGGTAGTTGTGTATCTTGCATATTAATAATCGGGCTAAATTATTTTATTGAGCGATTTGATCTCTTATTTCATTTAAATGAGCTCTAACTGTTGTTTGAATAAATTCTCTTAACTGTACCATTTCTTGCCTTGCTAATCTTAATTGCTCGCGCGCCTGGCTCAATTCTCTTGCGTAATCACCTGAACCATTGCCACAAACTAGTTGTTTAGAATTTTCTAAACCATTTTGAAAACTACTATAGTAACGATTAGTATTTTGAATCATACTTCTCACTCTGACCATATCTTGTTCTAGTTTTGCTGTGTCATATCCTTTTTCTTGAAGTTTTGCGATGATATCCTCAACCTTCTTGGCGACATTTTCAAAAGCGTTCATATACTGAATCTTGTGCTCGTTGTATCTGGTAGTTACATTTTCGACTCTTTCAGTGACAATACTACAACGAGATTGGGCCAACGGGCCTTGATTCAAGCTTTTAGATTCACCTTGATTTGGTGTAGCATTTTGTCCTTGTTCACCAAGCGCAGCTACTGGGCTCGCGAATAACAGAAAGGCAAACACCACAAGCAAGATTTTTCTCATTTTTTTGATAATTTAATAATTAATATATATCTTACACCATTTTAATTCGGGAAGTGATTACATTATTTATAATTCAAAATCACTAAAATCTTTATTAGGATTAATTATCTCTAACTCTCTATCGATATCTATTATTAAACTTTCTAATTCATTTAACAAATAACTATTATCCATTTCATATGTTTTTTCTAGAAGTATATCTGCTAAGGTTTGATTATCTTTAGAGCTTACCATAGCCTTTTCTTGTTTATTATTAATCATTGTATCGTTTACAACGCTAAATTGCTCATCTATTTGTCTGTAAGATTGTTGTTTGTTTAGTATCAATCCAAAAGTAATTCCAAAAGCCATAAAAGTAATCATCGCATATTTTAACCACCGTAATTTAAATATCAATGAGATTACCGATTTATTTCGTTGCTTAAATCTACTAACTTTGCTCCATACTGAAGCTTCTAAATCAGAATAGTCACTTGCACTAAGCGAATCTTCGATATAATTATTTAGTTTTCTTTGTTTTGCCTCATCCATAATGTTTTTAGTTTAGTTATCAATCTAGTATTTAATACTTTTACATTGTTTTCAGTAATCCCCATCTTCTCTCCTATTTGCTCATTTGTTAACCGTTCTTTATATTTAAGCTCGTAATAGTTGCGATATCTCTGTTTAAGTTTTAATACTAATTGTTTTATTAATAATCTTGGGCGTTTATTTGTTGTAAAATTTTCGACTTCATCATCAATGGAACCTGCTCTTTTATCCAAATCCTCAATAAATATTTCATGTTCTTTCAACTTATACTTTTTTCTTAAGAAATCATTTATTCTTCGCTTCGTAATTGTAAAAATAAGTGCCTTAATATTTGCCGCACTATCTAATTGTGAATAAATTTTGAATAAACTGATAAAGACTTCTGCAATAACATCTTCGGCATCTTCTTTTAAAGGCACATAGGTAGCTACCACAGAAAAGACATAGCGGTAATATTCTTTATAAAAGCCTTTAAAAGAATCCTCTGCAATTTGCATGTATAAATATTTTATTAATTATTCGTGTTAGAATTACATTTAAACACTAGTAATTACATTATGTGACATGCGTAAGCATTAGGACAGATCATGTGGATTCAAGCATTCTTTTTTTAATATATGGAATAACCTCATCGATTATTGTTTGATCGTCTTTTATCTCAAAAGACATTCCAATCTTATTAACTAATCGAATATAGTATTGATTACGATTAGTCTCGTTAATAGCCGCTTTAATTCTTTTAGAAATTGTAAAATCAGCAGTAACTTTATCTTGCCCTACTAAGTCAGTATATCTTAATTGATTCTTAAGTCTTTGCATCAAAAGGTTAGTGTTCTCGGGTCTAATGTAAAGTAATATTGGTATAAAACCTAAGTTTAGTTTTAATAATCTCGGCATACTTTCAAGCGTAATTGCTATTGTTAGATCTCTATTCTGTTGCTTTTCTAAATCTTTCTTCTTCCAACCATAATTAAAACCCATGTATTCTAGGTGAAAAAAATATTCAGGATTTGTAGCGATAGTTGTTTCAGACCCATCTTTAATAAAATATATGCCCTTACCCTCAATCTCGTCTGGCCGTTGCGGTCTATTTGTGTATTTGGGAAGTTGTTCGAAATTATATTTTTCGTGAAGTATTGTTTCTAAAAATGTTTTACCAACTCCAGAAGTTCCAGTAATTGCTAATCGCATAATTTCTTAATTAACAATAATTTTAAATTAATCCCACAACGCCTCATAGCCCGAAATCACTCCAATAACTGAAAATAGCAGCCAAATAACTAAATCATCTACCGGATAAATATGTCCGAATATTTCGAGGGGTAACAAGTAGCTGCCTGGCCACCACCAATGTCCTAAAGACATTGAAACGATTTCATGAATGCCAAACATCAAGGCAAAAAACACAGCTGGAATTACAAGTCGTTTTAATATATGGGCTTTTTGAGTGAATAGCAAAATGAAAACAGGAATAAAAATAGCTAACCCTATCATCCAATAATCAAATTGAATAATGTCGGGAGCAATGAAATACAATGAGAAGGTGCTTATAAAGAGAATTAAATAGGCAGTTACCAATATCTTCCACCTTGAAGAAATATTTCGATTTCGGTCATTGTCAAAGAAATACGCATA
>CALARN010000049.1 GCA_937889205.1 uncultured bacterium | reverse complement strand
CACGACGCTCTTCCGATCTATTTGTTGATTATTCTAGTTAATATAACAGTTGTGGCAAAATTAGTACAAATTTTGTTGGTTGAAAAGGTCTCCTTGTAAAGCTAGATAATGAAGGTATAAAGGTCAATTGATGGGTTTTGAAAATCCTGAGTAGCACCTGAAGATGTATATTTTGTATCAAATGGTCCAAATTTACTTAATAAGTCTCTTACTGAGGCGGCTTCGTAGCTTCCTATCTCCCCTCTTTGTAAAGCCGCTAGTTGATTAGTTTCAATCCTTAAGTGTTGGCCACGATGCTTATTTAGATAATAGGCAATGGTCTCTTCGTCTTGTTGGCGGTCGTTAATTATGCCGTGAGATAAAGCTCTTATGCCTGAAAGTGCAATGTTTACTTTACTACCCCTACCTAAATGCTGCATTGCTGCTTCGAGAGAGGGCGATAGTCTTCCTGGAGTTGGGGCTATTGCAGTAAAGCTTGCAAGCTTTAGATTTGGTATTTGTCTATATAAATCGAAATCAGGAGCCTGTAAGATACCTACTGCATATTTTCTGAGATTGTCTTCATTCCCCACAAACCCATATGCTCTATTGTAGGCACCTAGTTGATCTATTACATTTTGCAAATATGGATGTTTAGTAACAACAACATCACCTAGATCAGACCCTTTAATACCTGGGTCTAACCCCAAAGTAAATGCAGCTTGTTTTTGAAAGAATAATTTTCTTATTTTTCGCTTGCTACCAATATATGCCATTAGAATTTCTGGTGAAAAAGTATGACCACAACCCCAATCCAAGTGAAGCCCTTCGGTCCTCATTCCATAATGATTTTGGTTGTGCAAATTTCTGAATAACTCAAGTGGATCGCTTTCCGGCATGTCCGTTCTAAAGAAAAGAGAGGGGAAAACGACACCTGTATCTGTGCGTCTTAAAGAGAGGGTACAATTTTTAATAGATTTGGCACAAGCTTGAGCAAGGCTAGGTTGTAATAAAACTTCGGCTGCTGCAAGGTTCTCATTGATATAATCTTCAGGGATTGGGGTCAAATATGTGTCTGTTGTATGTACAGGATGAATATTATTTCTTGCCATGTCTAAGCTTTAATTTCTAATTTGAAAAGGCTAATTAAGCCAGTAATTATACCACGAAGAATATATAATTGAAATATACTAGAGGCGTAATTAGTTATGTCTATTGGAGGATGATTTTAGTCGGTGCAGTTAATATTCACGCCGGCATCCTTAGCAAAGCAGCTATCATCAGCTTGTCTTAGAACTAATTTTGAAATACCTTCAATAGTTAGACTCTGGTTTAAAGCTTTATATATGCGGGCATTGGCTGCTAAACTCATTCCTGAATATGAGCCACCGCTTCCTGCATTGGTGATGAAATTAATTGTTTTGCAAAACTTTACATTAATAGTATCTCCGTCCCAACTGAATTTATAGGCGCTTCCTCCACAACTAGAATCCCCTGACAGGTTTATTACACTGGTGGCGCCGGCAGACTTTTCTGTAGCTGTAGGGCCAGCAATAAATTGACTAATTATATATGATATTAAATCTGCGCCAGTTTTGTCTGTGTCTCTTGAGACAGAGATTAAAGTGTCGTAGTCATTCTCTGCGGATGGTTTAGCAAAATATATTTTCGTTCCTAAACCTGCCTCTTCAATTGTAGTTATTGTTGGTGTCGGAGTAAGGGTTTGCTTCTCTATAACGGTAGGCGATGGGGTTAAGCTCACACATGCCATCTCAGTACAGGCGACTTCTCCATCTTCGCAGCTACAAGAATTACAGCCATCAGTTGCAGCAATGCTTGATCCAGATTCATAAGTAACTCCATTATAAATGCACTGTTGTTTAGATATTTCTTGTTTAGTTAGTACTAAGAAAATAATAATGCCAATAGCAATTATTAAAATAATGGCGAAGATAATTGAAAGTACTTTATAAACAGAGGGTTCTCTTGAAGTAGCGTCTGCATACATGGCGGTGAATTTAAAAGATACTTTATTATACACTTAATTATGAGCTTGAATATTCAAGTTGATACAATATTTTCGGCTTTTATAGTATAATTGTGTAGAATTACTTGATAAATAAATGGATTCGCAATCTTTAAAAACATATACGGTAAATATGCAAGAAGGTGAGAACGCAATAGTGCGTGTGTCTGTTGTTGAAATACTCAAAGTAGATGAAATCGCTCGGCATGTTATGGTTAAAGCTCAAGAAGAAACGAGATTAATTCTTCATGGGGATCGTGTAAGGTTTCACGATCCGATTCTTGGTGCAATTACTCCATATGTTTCAGGTATGTTGATTCAGCTTGAACAAATGCCACAAGGTCAGTGGCTATATCTTGACGCAAACCAAGTCGCTTTACGCAATATTTCTTTTGTTGAAAATCAGCCGACAGCAAGCAAAATCTAAGTTTGTTTACATGCTTCAAAAATTCTATAATTCCTAAATAATTAAACAAAATATTTCTATGAAGACAGCAAATTCCTACAGAAATTAGAAAAGAAATTAAAATATTTACTCTGAAAGGAGCGCAACCGGGGGCAAAAGGAGCAGAGCAGGCAAAAGATATTATAAGGGAAAATATTAAACCGATAGTGCAAGCATTGTCATAGGAGCTTATTGCAATATACTGTAATAAATGGTTAGATTTAATAAATAGCAACAAATCTATTTAAGTTTATTTTATTTATTATTTTTATTTCATGACAGATACAAAAACTGCTGTAGCTGAAGATGCCTTTACTACGCAACCGGAACCTACCGTTATCAAGAAAAAAGGCATGAGTACCGGTGTAAAAGTTCTCATTGGTTGTGGTGTGCTTACATTACTTATTGTGATTTGTGTAGTTGTTACAAGTTTGTTAGGGCTTGCCGGTGTATCAAAAGTTGCTACAGAAATTGACAATTCGATCAAAGAGACCGAGGTGAATGACCAAAAAGAAATGGAAAATCCAAGCAAGATGAATGAAACAGTAGTTGTTGGTGAAGTTCAGTGGCAGCTAGTAGCCGCAGAAGACAAAGGAGACGTGATAAAAACAGATTACAGCTATGGAGATGACTGCGTTGCTAATAGCGGGAAATTTATCAAAATCACTGTAAAAGTTAAAAACAACTCGAATGATATGGTGTCAGTCATGGACTTAGACTTATACGACTCGGAAAATAACGAGTACACTACAAGCTCAGATGTTTATTCTTGTGTCGATGATAGCTTATTCTTGTTGAGTAATATCAATCCAGGTATTGAAAAAACATTCGATGCTTATTATGAGGTACCTAAAACAGCAAGCGGATTTAAGGTAAAAGTTGGTGATTTAGATTTCTTCTCGGGTAGTTATAAATATATATCTTTGGGATTCTAATCTAACTAGTGAAAAGAAGAGGGGGAAATATTCCCCCTCTTTTTTATTCAACATCCCTTAATTCAGGCATAGTTAAGACTAAGTATATATTCATGGTGGAGATGGCGGGAATCGAACCCGCGTCCAAAGAACATTACCAAAAATAGTGTTACAAGCTTCTCTAGTTTAATTGTTTAGGCTGATGAGAATTGAAACTAGCAAAAATGCACACCCGCCGATATACGAATTTTACAAGGTTCATAGCTGTATATCAGGGCTAATCACCTCGTCTTGACTATGTTGCTCCTAAAGGTTCCCGTCAAGAAGGGGAAGCACGATAGAAGGTTACTTTATCCCCTTTTGGAGGACAGTAACACTAAAGCAAGTTGATTAAGCTGCGAAGTTAAGGGCAAAGCCTCTTAAACCTGCAACAAAATTATTAACTTTAGTTTGGAAGTTTTCGACGTTTAGTCGTTTGTTTTACAAAGGGTCCCCCCTAGGTAAAAGATAGCAGTGTTTTAACGCAGTTTGTTATCGGTAACTTCGGCTTGCTATTAGATGGTGTTATTCCCTGTCGAATCCAGGCATCCCCATTTGTGTAAGAACAATACCATTATATCAAATTTTGCCTTAAAGTACGACCTTGTGGAAATGGGTAAACAAGAGCTACCCCCAATTATTGCTGAAATGCAGATAATGGGGGTAGCTTTAATATCAAATTAGCCTCTAAGTATTAATCGTTGTCTGTCCCCGGTGT
>CALARN010000048.1 GCA_937889205.1 uncultured bacterium | reverse complement strand
GAGATATATCAGTGTGACTGGAGTTCAGACGTGTGCTCTTCCGATCTACTTTATTAATCAATTGAGGTTTGACTACATTCCCACCATTCACAATAGCAGATACTGCAACAGTCATCTGAATTGGAGTAGCCGTTACATAGCCTTGACCAATAACAGTGTTGCACTCATCGCCAATATACCAAGGTTGATTAAATAACTGTTTTTTATATTCAGCTGTAGGCAGTATTCCTGAAACCTCCCCCTCAATGTCAATGCCTGTTTTTAATCCCATGCCAAAGCTTCTGGCAATATCGTAGTAGTAACTATACCCAACTTTATTGCGAAGATCCTGCATCGCCTTACAAAAAAAGATATTACTTGACCTAGCTAATGCCTGTTTTACATCTACCCAGCCAAGGTAACCGCTATCGGCTTCACAAAAGCGAATATTACCCGGTAAGTCAAGACACCTATCAGATAAGTACTTTGTATCTTCGGTTATCGTTCCTGATTCTAATACTGCCACCGCACCAAAAATCTTCATAATTGAGCCCGGTGGTAATTGCATTGAAATTGGACGATTAAATAATGGCTTTTTAGGATCATTAATTAGTTCAGCATAATCTTTGCTTGATATACCATTAGCAAATAGATTATTATCGTAATTTGGATTAGTTACAAGAGCCTTTACCTCACCAGTTTTAGAATTCATAACAACTACCGCTCCACCAAAGGCATTGCTAGATTTGACTACGTCTGCAAGAATATTATTCAAATATATCTGCCATTTTGAATCAATATTCAAATATACATTCCCACCAGTTTCCGCGTCTATCACCTGACTTTGTGTCTGCTTACCGGTTAGTGTTTCTTTTGCAGTGATAATTGAACCATCTTTACCTCGTAAAAATTGGTCATATTGCCTTTCAATTCCAATTTTACCCACTTGTGCTTCTGGAAAAATTCCATTATCAATATCTGCTTGTGTTGGATCGCCAATATAGCCAATAATATTTGAAAAATAATCAGAACTGGAATACCTTCTAACAGCTTCTATGTTTACATTAACGCCTTGCAGATTTTCGATTCTACTGAGAATATTAAAATATTGTTCAAAAGTAAGATCAGACTTTAAGGTAACCCTTTCAGCCTTACTTCTCACCCCATCATTACTATACATCTTACTCTTATATGAGTCATAGAACTCACCTTGTTCAACACCAAGCAGCTGAGCAACTTCAAAAATCACTTTTTCTTCATCTTTAACTTCAATTAATGATGGCTTTATATATATTGAGTAAGAAGGGGCATTAGAGGCTAAAGCCACTCCGTTTACATCAAATATTAAACCTCTTGAAGCAGAAATTCTTGTTTGCGCCTGATTAGTGCGGCTCGCAACAAGTAGACTCATCCCCCCTTCAATAAGCTGAAGTTGAAAAGCGCCTTGTAATAAAAATACAAAAACGCCTATCAAGATTAGATAAAGCATTACTACGCGCCATTTAAAACTGGATGCATCAATATCTACGATTAGTTCATCGTCTAAACTAGAGTAATTTTCTTTAATATGCATTTCTTATCGAAGTAACTTTTGTTATTAAGCTTTGCGCAATAATAAACATAATTATAATTATGATAAAACTTAGCGGATTCACAACCACATCTTGCCCTTCTAATGAAACCAATAACATACTGTTAAAAAATATCGAAACAGTAAGAACTATCAAATTGAAAACCAAACCTGGCTTTTTAGAAATACTAAAAATTTTATTAAATATATTAACTATTAAATACGCCACAAAAACAGCAGCAATTGTATAACCGACAGGCTGAAAGAGCACTAAATCTAATATAACGGAGAAAACAATAAACAATGCATTAACAATAAAACCACTTTGCAAAGATATTAATACAATAAAAACAATCGTAAGAAAATCTAAAGACATTAAAAACCCGACCCCACTTGTTTTAAAGATAAAACTACTAATGAACCCAATTATTAATAAGAGTAATGCCAACCTAAAATCAATTTTCATAATAATCTTTCACTAAGATAAAAAATGAGTTAAGCGCATTAAATTTAACATTACTTATCATTGTGGCTGCCTGATTGATTTCGGCAGGGCTGGAATTCACTTTTGAAATATACCCCATAGCTAAACCATATGGCACTACCCCATCGTTCCCGGCCGAGATTACCGTGAACCCTTCACTTACTTGTTGATTATTTGGAATGTCTTTTATAGATAAACTATTCATTTTTTCACCATATGCTATTCCTTTCAGATTCACATCTTGAATAATAACGGGGACTTTTGAATTTGAGTCAGTTATTAACCTAACCTTGGCAAAGTTATTATTAACTTCAATCACAACCCCTAATAAATTATTTTCAATGACCGCTACATCGTTATTCTTTATTTGATAATCACTACCTTTATTGATTATGATTTCTGTTTGATTTGGCAATACACGCAAAACCCTTACTGGCTCTTGATGGTATTCTTTATTAAACTGCGACTGATTTGAAATCAACGAGTAATCTTCTAGCTGCAATTTTTGTAACTGAATCTTGCTTCTTAACTCTGAATTTTCCTTATTTAATATCTTATTTTCGTCGCGCACCCCCTCGATATTGAAGAAAAAATCTAGGTCAGCCTGCATCTCTTGAAAATACTCGTAATTTGCAATTTGCAGAGATTCAGTTGCACCTTTAAAGCTCGCATATATGGGATTAAAAATGCCAATTTTAAAGAATAGAATAAGTAATAACGAGACAACTAGCCCAGAGACTAGAGTAGAATTTGACATCCCATTCTTAGTATCGTACATCTGCTACTAATGAGAAAAATAGAAATATCAGAACAATTATATTATATCGTCTTTTGAAACTTTTATTCTTTCTAAAAGCTCAATTTCGTCTAATAAAATCTCAGTACCTCTAACAACTGCCTTAATTGGATCTTCTGTAATTATTACAGGTGTTTTTAATCTATCTTCAAAAAACTTATCAATACCATGAATTAAGGCCCCACCGCCAGCAATAACAATACCTCTATCCAATAAATCGGATAAAATTTCTGGAGGCGTTTTTTCTAATGCCGCCTTCACTGCGTCAGCTATTTTCTCGAGTACATTTGACATCGCCTCTCTAACCTCGATGCTAGATAGTTTAATAATTCTAGGTAATCCCGTTAATAAGTCTCGACCTTTAACATCTAACTCCGTTTCTTTCTTAAAAGGAGTTGCAGAACCAATTGCAATCTTAATGTCTTCGGCCATTTTCGAGCCTATTAATAAATTATACTTGTATTTTACGTAATTTAGCAGTTCTTCATCTAACTCATTGCCCGCGACTCTAATAGTATTATCAACCACAATGCCACCTAAAGAAATAACAGCAATATCTGTCGTACCGCCTCCGATATCCACAACCATACTTCCCGAAGCATCGTCAATGGGCAATTTCGAACCAATAGCAGCCGCCATAGGCTCTTCAATAATGTACACTTTTCTTGCACCGGCCGAAAGAGCAGCATCTACTACTGCCCTAGCCTCAACTTCTGTAATCGAAGAAGGAATACCAATAACAACTCTTGGCTTAGTAAGTTTTAAAAATTTGGGGAACATATCATACACCTTGTAGATGAAATATCGAATCATTGCTTCTGTGGAATCAAAATCTGAGATAACTCCATCGGCTAATGGCTTAACAGCTATTATACTTGCCGGAGTGCGACCAATCATTCTCTTGGCATCAGCTCCGACAGCTAGGACTTTTTTAGTATTTTTGTTAACAGCAACCACCGACGGCTCATTTATTACTACCCCCTGACCTTTTACAGAGACAAGGGTAGTCGAAGTACCTAAATCGATACCAATATCGTGAGTAACCATGGCTAATAATTTATCAATGACCCCCATACAATTATCTGATTAATATAATATTATTATCATTCAAGCAAATGCCTTGTATATTAATTAACATTTTCAAATCGGGGCAGCTTGTAGTTATTGAGGTAAAACCCAAACAACCTTTTCTTCAATTGGCCTATACACAACTATAATCTTTGATGACTCATAGGTTAATAACGCATCGCCTAACTTAATGTTGGATTTTGTCTCAGTCAGAATCTGATCGATATTATTAGCCACAACTTTTTCAATATTTGGAACTTCGTTATCAACATTTACCACACTATCAGAAACGCGCTTAAGCATCTTAGCATCTTCTTCTGTCAAAGTTGTAGCTGCAATATTATCTGTAATTTCCCCAACATCATTACTAAAAAAATGTACACTTACGATAACAAATAAACCAATAATTAATAATGCGATAATGGTTATTAATAGATAATTCTTTCTGGAATTCTTTCTGAAGCTGTAAAACTCTTCCATTATAGTAAATTCATAAGCTGAATATAGGGATATTCTACCATACTTCTTCAATTTTTTACTGTTTTTAGTTAAATTTTAATGCTATAATTTAAATGCCCTATTAATCTAAAGGGATTTGTTTATTGAACTTTACAAGAATCTTTTAGGGAGTCCAAAATCTCAATAGAGTCATCGTATTCTATTGCTGAGGTCACCCACCTGTTACTTGACACGGTCTCAAGTACATATTCTGGAAGATTAATAGGGTTTTATGGGTTTTTTACCTTGAAGCTATTGTTCCTTTGGGAAGCTTAGTTTATAATTAGCTAGTTTTTCGCTGGAATAGCTCAGTTGGTAGAGCACACCCATGGTAAGGGTGAGGTCAAGAGTTCAAGCCTCTTTTCCAGCTTAGTTCTTTACAATTTTGCAAGGGTGGCAGAGTGGTCAATTGCTCCAGACTGTAAATCTGGCGACGAAAGTCTACGGGGGTTCAAGTCCCTCCCCTTGCATAAATGCCGAGATAGCTCAGTTGGTAGAGCAACGGTTTTGTAAACCGTCGGTCAAGAGTTCGAGCCTCTTTCTCGGCTTAGTTTTATTGAGTTTATTAATTTAAGATAATGGCAAAAAAAGGTAATCGTATTTTAATCAGGTTAGAAAATAAAGAAACCGGTTCTTTCTATACAACATCAAAAAATCGAATTAACAGTAAAGATAAGATGAAAGTGAAAAAATTCGATCGCAAACTTAGAAAGCATGTTGTTTTTGATGAAGGTAAAGTTAAATAAGCTAGCTAATAGCTTGTTTTGAGCTATATACGATTTGGACGGCTACGGTGAATTAAGTTAGAGCCATGGTGTCAGTGGTAGCACAGCGGTCTCCAAAACCGTTAGCAGAGGTTCGAATCCTCTTGGCTCTGTACTTTATTAATAGCTTAAATATTGATATAATCATATATAATGATAAAAAAT
>CALARN010000047.1 GCA_937889205.1 uncultured bacterium | reverse complement strand
TGTAGCACCAGCTACTAGTAAGTGAGGCATTTTTTGCAAGTCGTTGACAATTAATTCCCCGTGAATGTCTTTGCCTAGAGCTATAGGCAAGTTAAATTTATTTTTCGTCATCTTTGCATCTGACATAGCCTCTTTCAAGTAAACCGTCTCACGATCGTCATTTGGGACTTCAATTCCAATATATGAAGTGCCGGGGATCGGCGTCTCTAAACGAATCGAGTTTGCAGGTATTGCAAGCGCTAAAGCTAAATCTTTAGACAGGTTAACAATTTTTGAGACCTTGATACCTAGTGTTAAATCTAAAGCATATTGAGTGACTGAGGGGCCAATCAATACATCAACAACACTAGCTCTGATACCGAAGCTTTCAAGCGTTCTTTCAATGACATCTGCATTGCGTTTAATGTTCTCTTGGGATTGCTTTTTCTTTTTATAATCGTTAAGCAAACTTAGGGGAGGTAATTGCCAATTAGGATACTTTGGTTTTTCATTTATATACGCACCCGATTCTTCAGTTTCACCTTCATTTTTTACGATTATCCTAGGGTTCTTTCCAGCAGCTTTGCCAATACTTGAAATCATGGCATTTCTTTCTGCATCAATTTTTTCGTCATCTTGCGGCAGAGAAGGACTGGTCCCAACAGGTATACGTAATAGCTTACCCTTACCGCCCAATTGACCTACCGTAGAGGGCATTTCGTTTAACGCTACTTCTGGCTCAGCCTCAGGCTCTTCGACATGCTTTTTGCCAAATATTCTAAGAATGAATTTGTAAACCGCCATAAATGCTCCGCCTAATACTTCAATAAACTTATTCATCGTAATGGTTAAAATGAAGGGGATTGAAAATAGCATAAACAACGCCAAAAACACCGGCGTAGTGTTTAGAAACAAATTATTTGCCATAAATTCATAAACAAACGCACCAACTAAGCCCCCAGGTAGTACTGCGGCTGAAGTAACTAATTTAGGAGCATCTCCCCAAATCGACTGAAGCAAGGCGGCAAAACATAGTAGAAAGATTACCTGCCCAAAAATGCTTTTGGCTTTAGCAAATGGATACTTCTTGTTAAACATTGACATAGCAATATTTAGCATTACAAAGGCAAACAATACAGTTGCAATTTCGTTGTTGAATAAGTCTCGAAAAACCTTAAAAACAGGCGCTGCAAAGAAAAGGCTAGCAAGAGTAGTAACTGCAATAAAAAAAGCAGCTAAACCTACTACCACCTTAGTATCTTTGCTGTTGTAAGTAAATTTGGGTTTAGATTTTCTTCCTCTGGGCATGTTAATATCAAAGCGTTAGTTAAGCTAATTACAACCCTATTATATAGATATTCTTTAACAATTGTCACTTATTAATCTGAAATATTTCTTAACTATAACGAAGACCTAAGCTTGGCAAG
Organism: uncultured bacterium; assembly: GCA_937889205.1. Classification (GTDB taxonomy): domain Bacteria; phylum Patescibacteriota; class Dojkabacteria; order B142; family OLB20; genus CALARN01. The sequence continues at coordinate 5,180 of CALARN010000047.1, read as the reverse complement.
CTTATTGGTAAGGGCTTTAAGCGTTTTTAGTTTCTCTTCGTCGCTAATGTTCTTGTCTTGTATTAATTTGAGATGCTCAAGTTCGCTTTTAATTTGCTCTTCCTGAATTCTTTTTTGAAGTTGATACATTTCTTTACTTAAATCTACCCAATCAGAAAATTCTGGAACCTGCATCAAATTAATTTCTGCAAAAATATCTTGCTCTACTTTACTTAATTCTTTAGCAAATTTTGTGTCCCAAATGCCCTTAAAAAGGTTTTGATAAAGAGAGGAGGGAAGTTGCTCAGGTTTAATAAAATTCTTTATTTCGGCTTGAAAATTTTTATGTGCTGCAATAACAGCTAAAAAATATCTTAGCAAGAAATCAACTTTTTGGATTTTGCCTCCAAACATATCAGATAATTCGGTTATATTCGCCGTAGTCATTAAGTTGGCTATCTCTTGAGTGTTTGTTTGAGAGTTATTGCTAATTACATTAATGTTATAGCCTTTCTCTTGGTTCGTTTTGATAATCTTTGACATCTCTTGGGCTAGAAGCTTCATATCTATTGCCACTACTGCTTCTAATTTCTTTAAGTAATCGCTTTGCAATAATTTATCATTAACTTGCGAGATAATATTAAGAATTGCTCTTGTGTATTCATTTTTTTGCAGCCCCTTACTGAAATCATACTTTGGCTTTAAGCTTTTCATAAAATAGGGTACTATTTCAGACGGATTTGCTAGCACTTCTTGCCAGTCTCCACCATTAACAATAAGCGCATCAACATCCTGAAACTTTCCAAGTTCTAGTACTAAAGCTTGCATTTGTTGCTGTTCTATCATAGGTAGTGCGCGCATCAAGGCCTTCTGACCGGCAGTATCTGTATCAAGGGCAAAATAAACTGTATTAGTATACCTCTTAATTAGACCTAACTGTTCAAGTGTTAAAGCCGTCCCAAGTGGCGCGACAATATTCTCAACCCCTGCTTGATGCGAAGTCAATATGTCAATATTCCCCTCAACTAAGACGACATAGTTGGCATGGCGAATCGCCTCTTTGGCTTGGTATAGACCATAAACTATTTTGCTCTTTTTATAAACAATAGTCTCAGGCGAGTTAAGGTATTTGGGGCCTAACCCTTCAGGGTCAACCAATCTACCGCTAAAGCCAACTATATCCCCTTGATGATCAAATATAGTAAACATCAAGCGTTCACGAAATTTATCGTATGTCTTTCCGTTTTTCTCAGCTAGTAAGCCCCATTTCAGTAATTCTTGCTCACTAAAGCCTTTTTTAATTAGAAACCGCTTCAAATTGTCATACCCCTTCGGAGCATAGCCAATTAAAAACTTCTTTAGATATTTTTTTGTTAGTTTGCGCTTGCTGGCATATTTCCTACCGACTTCTCCTAGTTCATGTTTGAAAAGAATGAAATGGAAAAACTCGGCAGTTAAGTGATTTGCCTCAAGAATTCTCTCTTTTTCTAGCTGCTTAGTCTTATCAAATTTTGAAAAACTTTTCTTTAAAGTTACACCTGCCTTTTGGGCTGCTAGCTCTAAGGCTTTAGGAAAGTCTAATCCTTCAACTTTCTCAATGAACTTTATGACATCACCGCCCTCGCCACAGCCAAAACATTTAAATAAACCCATCTCTGAGTTAACAGAAAAAGAAGGCGTTTTTTCTTTGTGAAAAGGACAGAGGCCGAAGTGATTATGCCCACTTCTCTTTAAGCTCGGTACATACTGCTGAACTACAGTTACAATATCCAGCTTGTCTTTAATTTCCTGTATTTGATCTCTGTTGTCCATGTTAAAGGGGATGATTTCTTAATTGTATCATACAACGAAATTGTCATTTATTATAATTCTCTGCGTTTGTTTATATAATTATGAAAGCTAAAATGCCATTTAGAGTCATTTATCGTAGGCTAACTTTTCGTAGAAAGGCACTTAGAAGAATACAGAACAATTTCAGATTAAAATTTAGAGCTCATCCGAACTATCTAAATAAATCTATCTGAAAATTAGTTAACGCTAATATACTTTCTTTTAAGCAGAACTATCGGCACGATGATTAGGCAAAACCCAAGGGTGAATAGGACTATTGAAAGCGCATCTTTATTAGGAATATTACTAAAATAGGCTCCAATTTTTAACGGGATTTGTAATATGGCATCAGAAACACTTACCGCTTGCAACTTTGGGTAATTATTTATTAAATCCTCTTGAGTTGTCATATTGACAATGTTTGGCTCTTCGCTCTTTGCTGTTATTTCATATTGGGGCAAAGAGACTTCGTCTTTAGTTCCAAAAATATTTACCGAAACATCGGGCAGGGCATTGGGTCCTGAGCTGACGATGTGTGTATAAAAATGGTTAAGATTGCCACCTTCGGCTACTTGACCAGAATCACCCCAGGTAACATCTAAATCGTACCATTTGTTAAGCTTTGGGATATATGAAGTCACCCATTGATGTGTCTGCTGTGAACTACTTTCTTCTCTAGGGTCAAAACCATATCCAAAAACTGCCCTAGTTGGAATACCTTGAGCTCTTGCTAAGGCTAAGAATAAATCTGCATATTCCATACATACGCCCGACCCATTTTGTAGTGTTCTTAAAGCCCCTTGTCTTTGGTTTATACCCAGTCTTTTAATATCAGAGTAATCAATGCTGTCAGTTACAAAATCAAAAGTATTATCCAAGATTTGATATACATTTGTTTTATTGCCTAACAGTTCGCTAGCTTCTTTTTTAATCTCAAGACTATCAACCTCCCAATATTCCGCACTCCCTAAGGCATAATCTAAGGCCGTAATATCATAATCAGCCAAGCTTCCGCTACTTGCTTCATCAAGCACATCGCCGGTAATGCCAACCTCTACAATACCCGTAACAACAATCTCACCACTTAGTGAACTGGGGATTTTAAAATAGGCAATAAGATTACCATCTGCATCTTTTTCTATCCAGTCTGGTAGTGGTTGAATCTGATCAAAATACACCTTTTGATAGATTTCTAAATTATCAACATCTCTAGGTAGAACTAATGCGTATTCGTTTCTCAGTCCAATATCATTACCCATTGTTGGGGTAAATTTTTGAGTTAGTTTAAACTGATAAAACTGCTTTAATCCTCGTTGAATCCAAATTGTTTTACCTAGAATTGTCTCACTATCAAAGAAATACTTCTTATATCCATTATCGAGTAGCGTTTCAGCTGACGGCTTAGGTAGAACAAAGTTTTCTTCAGGAAAAATGGCATCATTAATATATACTGTGGTGTTAAGCTTGATAGTTTGGTTCTCAAGCTCAAATTCTGTATCTTTAGGAACTCCGGGGATATATATATCATAAAGCATCCCAGCTTTTTCTAATAAACCGAAATTCTGATACTCTAACAAGATTACTAGACTATCATTATTCAGCACCTTTCGTGGATACTCTACTTTAACAAAAGCATAATCACCTTGATACTCAATTTCAAAGGGAAGAGTCTTACCCTCAGCAGTAACCTTAATTGTGTCCACAGACGACTTCAATGTATCGAGATTACTCTTTAAATGGGTAATAACAAAAACCTCGGTGTTTTCTTTTCTAAGTATCGTATCTTCGCTGTTATTTTTTATTACATGAGTGTTTATTACGCGAATGCTATCTGTGTTCTCAAGAAAATACTCGTTGTTATAAGTTAGCTCTAAGTCTTTAGCCTCAACAATAAAAGTAGTTAATCCTAATGTGATAAGGCTTATACAAAACGATACGATTAATCTAGTAACAAAAAGTGATTTTTTCATAGCTTTATTCTAGTTTATTTTTGAAATTCAAGCAAAAATTCAGAGAAAATTAATCACTAAAATTATATAATTTTGCTATGATGATACGACACAAAATTTTTCTTTCTTTATGGATACTCTAAACCCGCAGCAGCAGCTTGCTGTAAATACAACTTATGGCCCTATTTTGGTATTAGCCGGTGCAGGTAGCGGTAAGACTAAGGTACTGACATATAAAATTGCTAAGCTGTTGCAAGATAAAATTGCGCAGCCAGAAAACATTCTCGCTGTAACCTTTACAAATAAGGCTGCTGCAGAAATGATTAACCGAGTACAAAAAATTATTAACCCTAACGCTAAATCGGTAGCAAATAATGCTTATTTAAGAAGAGTATTTATGCCCTGGATGGGTACTTTTCACTCAATTTGTGTGCGTATTTTAAAAGCCCATGCACACCTTGTAGGTTTGACTGAAAATTTTGTTATCTATGACACTAATGATCAGCTTGACGCCATCAAACAGGTGTTAAAAGAGATGAATTTAAGTGATAAGAAATTTAATCCGCGCAGCTTTTTAGCTCAAATAAGCTCTGCCAAAAACGAACTAATTACACCTGAGAAATTTGCAGTACTAGCACAAGGTTATATGCAAGAACTGGTTGCTAAAGTTTATCCTTTATACCAGAAGGTTTTGAAAAATAATTCTGCTGTAGATTTTGACGATTTATTACAGCTAGCCGTAAAACTGCTTGAAGAGAACCCAGATGTACTCACAAAGTATCAAGAATTATTTAAGTTTATCTTAATAGATGAGTATCAAGATACCAATCACGCACAGTATCGCTTTGCCTTAATGCTTTCTGAAAAGCACCGCAATATCTGCGTAGTGGGCGATGATGCTCAATCTATTTACAGCTTTAGAGGTGCAAATATTCAAAATATCTTAAACTTTGAGCGAGATTTTCCTGATGCTCAAGTTATTAAACTAGAACAGAATTATCGTTCTACTAAAAATATTTTGGCCGCAAGTAATGAGGTGATTTCTCTGAATCCTAAGCAGAAAAAGAAGGTGATGTGGACTGAAAATGTAACCGGCGAGAAGCTTACTATATATGAGGCAAGAGACGAGAAAGACGAAGCTCTCTGGATTGCTAAGCATATTAAAAAAATCGTTGACGACGGTAATAGCTACGAAGACATTGCCATTTTGTATCGCACTAATGCTCAATCAAGAAATATTGAGGAAGGATTACTAAATTATGCTATCAACTATCGTGTTGTCGGGGGTGTAAAATTCTATGCCAGAAAAGAAGTGAAAGACATTCTTGCTTACCTCAGGCTTATTTTTAATCCCCTTGATAACCTCAGCCTTAAAAGGGTTATAAATGTGCCCAAGAGAAGCGTTGGCCCAAAAAAAATACA
>CALARN010000046.1 GCA_937889205.1 uncultured bacterium | reverse complement strand
AATGACATTGCCGCCATTGCCGCCATCACCACCACTTGCTTGGTCACGGAACATACTGGTAGAACCTCTACCACCTTGTCCAGATTTAATTTTTACTTTTATTTCGTCTTTGAGCATCTACTTTCATTAATCGGCTATGATTATACCATTTAAACAGACATTTGGGGGTGGATTCTTTTTAAATTGTCTATTTAATCCAAAATTTACGAATAATGCTATTGCTAGAGATTTTCGTGCATTGTCAAGTTAAGCTAAATTTGCTATCATTACAGGGTATTAACATTTTAGGATATTTTTAAGGGTGGGCTTGTATGTGTCCCCTTTTTTATATCTAGACAGTATTAAACATTAACTTATTAAAATAATTAACATGGCTGTACAAAGTGATTTAATGGTTGCCATCAACCAAATTGCTGCAGAGCGCAATATCAATGCCGATGAAGTTGTTGAGGCAATTAAATATGCAATTAAGACGGGTTTTAGAAAAGATTATCCTGAAGAGCAGGAATCTTTACTGGAGGTGGAAATTAAACCTGAAGAAATTCAACCTATTAGAGTATTTGTTGATAAAAAGGTTGTTGAAGAAGTAGATAATACCTCAACTCAAATAACGTTAGAAGCGGCAAGAAGAATAGAAAAGAAATTAAATGCAGGTGATCATGTGTTAGTAGATATTACTCCCTCAGGTGACTTTGGGCGCGTAGCAGCTCAGGTTGCTAAGCAGGTAATCCTTCAGAAAATAAGAGAGTCTGAAAAAGAAGCTGTGATGAAAGAGTTTGTAGATAAAATGGGGGACATTGAGTACGGTATTGTACAAAGACTAGATGGAGATGATGTTATCTTTGAAATCCGCAGAGCTATTGCGATTATGCCTAAAGAAGATAGAATCCCGGGTGAATATTACCGTAGTGGTTCAAGAATGAAAGTATTGTTAAAAGAAATTAGATTAACCCCAAGAGGTAAGCAGCTTATTGTATCAAGAGCTGACAATGAATTCTTAACAGGCTTATTTATGCTTGAAGTGCCAGAGATTGCTTCAGAGAGTGTCTTGATTAAATCAATTGCCAGAGAACCGGGTTCTCGTTCTAAGGTAGCAGTATTCTCAAAAACAGAGGGGATCGACCCAATTGGCGCTTGCGTTGGTCAAAAAGGCGTGAGAATCGGTGCTGTCTTGAATGATTTAAAGTTTGGTATGTTCGAAGAGAAAATTGATATTATTCTTTGGAATGAAAATAACTCAGCATTTATTGCTAATGCATTATCTCCCGCTTCAGTTTCTGACATTGTCATTACTAACGAAGGCGAGAAACGAGCCACAGCATTTGTGCCTGATGATCAACTATCTTTAGCTATTGGTAAAGAGGGTCAAAATGTTCGTTTAGCAGCCAAATTAACAGGTTGGAATATTGATATCTTAGGCGATTCTCAAAAGAAAGAATTTGATAAAGAAAGAAAAGCTGCAGATAAAGAAGTAAAAGAAAAGAAAGCAACAAAAGCAAAAGTTGAAACTGCAGAGGTAGAAACCGTAGTAGAGAAACCAAAGAAAGTTATTAAAAAGGTCGTTAAAAAAGCAGTAGAGAAGAAGTCTGCAACCAAAAAAGTAGCTGTTAAAAAGGCAACAGTAAAGAAAGTAACTAAAACAACTAAAGCTGCCAAATAAAGCTAATTTGTTATTAGTAAAGCGAAATGGCCATAAAGCATACTCCAATCCGTACCTGTATCGGTACAGGAGATAAAAAACCAAAGAATGAGATGATTAGACTGGTTCGTAGAGAAGATGGATCAGTCTGCATTGATATTAAAGGTAAAGAGCGAGGTAGGGGGGCAAATTTGTCTATGGATGTTGCTGCTTTCGATAATGCCGTCAAGAAAAAGGCCATCAACAGAGCTTTGAAACTAGAAAAAGGTCTAAGTGAGGAACAACTTGCTAAATTAAGGGAAGATTTTATTGAGGCTATTGCCATGAAAGAGTTTAGACAGGGCAATAAACCGGTAAAGATTGTTGTGAGCAAAGAGGAATTTGATGGGTTAAATAAATAACTATCTGGCATTACTAAATAGAGATTATTTGCTATAATACATGCAGCGTTAGGCCCCATCGTCTAACGGTTAGGACACAAGGTTCTCAACTTTGCGATCGGAGTTCGATTCTCCGTGGGGTCACCAAGTTCGTTATCTTGTAACTGATGACAACTAATAAAAAAGTAGCATCGGGCATATTTCATCAAGTCCCCGCAGATATTGAAAAGGTATTACTATCAGATGAAGCCTTAATAGAAAGGTGGAATCGTTTGACCCCAATTGCGCGTAATGAATGGATATGTTGGGTAACCATTTTTATCAAGCCAGAAACAAGAGAAAATCATCTAATTCGTTTACAAAAGGAGCTTCTTGAAGGCAAGAAGAGGCCATGTTGTTGGGCTGGGTGCCCTCATCGAAGGCCACAGGCAAAAAAATGGTTTAAAATTTGATGAGTTTATAAATACTGCTGGTTTTTGTTGGAGCAATCATAATAATAATTTCCGTCTTCCCCTTCTATAAAATCTGTTGCTAGTAAAGGCTTATCAATAATTTGTTGTGCTCGTTCTAGAGATATTATACCATCGCGAACTTTAGGATGGTTTCTTGCGCTAATTGCATTAATTTGTGATATACCTATTGAACACGCTAAAAGGATTGTATCTCTCATAATGAGTTCACGAAAATTGCGAGCTTTATTCAAGGCTCTTTGTACTTCTTTTGTTAGATATGTCATTAACCTGCCTTGCGCTGTGTGTGTAATTGCTAGTGAATTGTCCTCAAAATGATAGTTGAATGCATTGTGTGCCAGTATTTCTTCAGTTTCAGGGGTTACTAATGCTAGATTGAATAACCCGATTGCTCTACTTATGCCTGGTTTTAATCTTGTCTCAATATGTCTATCAGGATAAGTAGACACTAATGCCTGATTGTCTGACATTAGTGTCAATAACTTTGCTATTCTAGGAAGACCGGCAAAATATAAGTCAGATTGACGATTCGCTAATGTATCAATGTAATATTGAAAAGGTTCATTCATCTATTACAAACAAAAAGTTGTGGAATATCTTAAATTTCTTGCAAATAATCACTGCGAAACTTTTGCATAAAGTTACTAATTTCTGTAGCTTCTAAGTGTAAACAATGTTCTGGTGGTGTGCTTCCAACTAGAGTGTGCCATGGTGCAAAATCTCCAAACCTAAATCTAGGAAGAGTGGTTGAAAGCAATTGAAAGTATATGTTGGCAACTTTGCCATCTGCTTCAACAACATCATGAAGTAATTGACTAGACCTTTCACAAGCATTACACATATAATGAATATATAACCATTTACATCATACCTTAACTAAATGAGCCTGTCAATATATTAGATTTGTATCCACGGCTAACTATGTTTTTACTGAAAACAATTTCAGTAGCCAAAAAATGATTATTAAGTCTACAATGAAGCTATAACTTTTTTATTGTTACTTATGGATATTCAGATTCACAATTCTCAAATGCAAATACTGAAGTATTTGTTGTTAAATAAATCTGCCAGTTTTTCAAAATTAGCCAAAGCAAGCAAGCTCTCTACAGATCACTTTAATTACCATCTAGGATGCTTAATGAAAACAGATCTGGTTAAGAAGCATAATGATTGTTATGAATTAACAATATCGGGTAAAGAGTTCGCAAATAGAATGGACACTGAAAAGACAATCATTGAGAAACAAGCCAAGCTGGGTGTAATGCTCATTATTGAAAAAGAAGAGGATGGTAAGAAATATGTGTTAGTTCAAAAAAGATTAAAAGAGCCCTATTATGGATTTCAAGGTTTTGTAACCGGTAAGATAGCATGGGGAGAAAATATCCTGATGACTGCAGCTAGAGAGCTTGAAGAAGAAACGGGATTGACTGCAGAATTAGAATTTAAATACATCATTCACGAGCTTGTGTATCTGAAAGAGAACGGTCGTTTATTAGAAGATAAGTTTTTCTTTGTAGTTAATGCAACTAAGCCACTGGGTGAATTAAATAGTTTACCAAGTGGTGAGAATCGCTGGGTTTTATGCAGTGAGTTTAATCAGCAAGACAAGCTTTACTATGATGAGATTGAGGTTTATGATTTAATGAAATCTGGGAAAAGCGGATTTATTGAAAAGGAGTTCTTAATAGAAGAATTTTAAAAGTAAAGTAGAAATTAAATACTTTTAAATGCATCAAGTAATCCTTTAGGTGGAATACCAACCATGAGTAGTCCTTGATTATCATGTGTATTAGTAGTGAACTGTACTGTTCGCCTAACGCTTTCGTAGGGATAATTATCTAAGGGATGTGAAAATTGTTCAGGCTGTACGGTATTTCTAATTATCCATTTCTTTGCAATATTTGCGTAGATGATTTGGTTACTACTTCCCATTAATCCATATTTACCATCATTTAGAGCTGCAATATATGGTTCTGTTACGAGTATATTCGTGACTTGCGATAATCTTGGAAATAATGGCATTTGTTCTATTTCAGCCATTGATTTACCTGTGTAGGTTATAACATGAAAATCTGGATTCAAGTAGTGCAATACTTCTAGCATATCGCAGAGACCTTCTGCTTGTTCTAAGGGCTCACCACCCGAAATTGAAATACCACTATAGTGGGTTGTATCCAAATTAGGAAAAATATTTGCAATAACTTGCCCAACTGTAGATAAGATACCACCTTGAAAGTCTCGCCATTCAGGAGAAATGCATTCAGGGCATTTTAAGCGACAGCCTTGTACCCAAAGCGCTACTCTAGGTAAATCTTTGAAGTAGGGGCCAAGCGTAGTTATGCCTCTAGAATATTCTGCGTATCTTATTGGTGTTTGTAACTTTTCGCAAAATTCCATAATTAGAATAATTTGTGAGAATATATCATAATTATATAGTGAAAGTGTGTATATCGCCTGGCAAATATTGTCGCAAATACTTAGGCAGATATGGTTATTTTTTGTTACAATACACAATAATAATCATTTTTTATCTTTTTATTATGAGTACTTCATACAAAGAGCTTGGCTTAGTTAATACTAGAGAGTTATTTAAAGATGCTATGGCACGACAATATGCTGTTCCTGCATATAACTTTTGTAGCCTAGAGCAATTTCAAGGTATTATTCAAGCCTGCGTAGAAACTGCTTCTCCAGTAATTATGCAGGTATCTAAAGGTGCCCGATTATATACTGATCCGGGCTTATTGCGAGCTTTAGCGTCAGGAGCAGCAGCTTATGCAAAATCACTAGGCAAAGAGATTCCCATAGTCTTACATCTTGATCACGGAAATTCTTTTGAGTTATGTAAAGAATGTATAGATAATGGTTTTTCATCAGTTATGATTGATGGTTCGGCTTTACCTTATGAAGAAAATATTGCTTTAACAAAAAAAGTTGTTGATTACGCTCATCAATTTGATGTCACTGTTGAAGGTGAATTGGGAGTTTTGGCAGGCATTGAAGACGAGGTTCAGTCTGAAAAGTCAAATTATACTAAGCCAGAAGAAGTACAAGATTTCGTTGCAAAAACAGGTGTAGATAGTCTTGCAATTTCTATCGGAACATCACATGGGGCATATAAATTTAAACCCGGGACCATACCTCAGATAAGGTTAGATATTTTAAAAGAGATTGAGATAAAATTGCCTGGCTTCCCAATTGTGCTGCATGGTTCATCTTCAGTACCCCAGCATTTAGTCGCAGAAATTAATAAATATGGTGGTAAATTAGATGATGCAATCGGTATTCCTGAAGAACAGTTGAGAGAGGCTGCAAAATCTGCAGTTTGCAAAATAAATATCGATTCTGACGGACGACTGGCAATGACTGCTGCAGTACGAAAGGTGCTTATTGAAAATCCTCGAGAGTTTGATCCTAGAAGTTATTTAGGATTGGCTAGAGAAAATTTGAAAGAATTATATAAACAAAAAAATATTAAGGTGCTTGGTTCAGCGGGTATGGTTGCTTAAACTAACTCGTTGAGAATTTGAGGACAGTATAATGGTGTGGGTTGTAAACTTTGTCGCATAAATAGAGTTCTTGTGTGTATTCATTCAGCAGGAAGAGAAAATTTTTATTATTAAATTATTTAATAGATGCACAAATTCGCTAAATCATTTATCTTCATTGTTATTGCTATTAAAGCTTTACTACCATTAAGTGTGCAGGCGCAAGATGTTGATGATCAATATCAGGCAACAGTAATGACAATAGTTTCTGCAGAAACGGTGGATGTTGAAGGGCGTTCGGGAACAGTTCAGACTTTGAAAATTAGATTCGAAGAAGGACCTGAAGCAGGACAGGTTGTTACACTTGAGAATAATAATCTTAATGACCCTAGGCAGAGAGCCTATGCGATTGGTGAGCAAATATATGTTAGTAAGTTAACGCTCAGCGACAAGACTAAAACAGAAGACATTTATACAGTTGCAGACGAGGTAAGACAACCCGCGATTTATATTTTATTTTTCATTTTTGGTGTTTTAACCCTACTTATTGCGGGTAAAAAGGGTGTGATGTCATTATTCGGTTTGGCTTTTTCTTTTTTAATCTTGATATTTATCGTCTTACCAATGTTCAGTAGCGGTGTTGAACCCGTATTAGTGGCTGCGGTTGCGGCATTTTTCATGGTGGGTTTAAACTTCTATTTCTCCCATGGCTTTTCTTGGAAGACTACCATAGCAGTGTTTTCTACCTTGGCGGCTTTGCTAATCACGGTTATGCTCTCATTAATATTCATAGAATTGGGTAAATTAACAGGGTTTGCGTCAGAAGAAGCTGTGTTATTGCAATCAGTCAAAGGGGAGCTTATTAATATTAAGGGGTTGATACTTGCAAGCATTCTTATTGGAAGTATTGGTGTTTTAGATGATATTACAATTTCTCAAACCAGTATTGTATATGGGTTACAAGATGTAGCTAAACACTTGAGTTTTAAAGAGCTTTATCATAAAGCAATGCAAATCGGCAAAGATCATATAGCCTCAATGGTAAATACACTAGTGCTTGTTTATACCAGTGGTGCTTTGCCGTTGTTGTTGTTATTTGTGAATGCCAGTGACAGTGTAGAAAAAATTATTAACTTAGAGTATGTTGCTCAAGAAATTATTATAACGCTGTTATCAAGTATAGGCTTGATTCTAGCTGTTCCCATTACCACATTCTTAGGTGTATATATATTAAAAAGAAACGAGCAAAAAGATGAACAAAATAGTATAAACTTTACGAACAATGCCGAATAATTTATATTGAGTAGTATTATCTAAGTATATCAATGAAATTAAGTATTCTCATCCCCTGTTTAAATGAACTAGTATATTTACCACAAATATTGCGCAAGATTGAAAAGGTAGAACTTGACGGTATTACTAAAGAAATAATTATTATCGACGATGGCTCTACTGATGGCACGTCCGATTTAATTAGAAAAGAGTTCCCCCAGTACCAATTAATTAGGCTTGAGCAAAATCAGGGGAAGGCTTTTGCGCTTAGAGAGGGGCTAAAGAAAGCAACGGGAGATGTAATTCTTATTCAAGATGCCGATTTAGAATATGAACCTCAAGATTATCCCGCCCTGTTAAAACCATTTCAAACAGATAACGCAGAAGTAGTTTATGGGTCAAGGCTATTAAAGAAAAGCAACGCTAAGAGTAATGAGTTATATTACTGGGGTGGTAGATTCATTAGTCTAGTGACAAATATTATTTGGCAAACACATATCACTGATGAAGCTACAGGCTATAAATTGTTTCGCAAGGGGTTGCTAGAAGAATTAGATTTACAATCAAGAGGGTTTGAATTTTGTCCTGAGGTGACTGCCAAGATTTCTAGAAGGAAAATAATAATTCACGAAGTTCCCATTAATTACTACCCCAGAAGCAAAGAAGAAGGTAAAAAAATAAGGGCAGTTCGCGATGGGTTCATTGCTATATGGACCTTATTAAAATATCGTTTACCAAGTTTAAGAAGCAGCCTGCTTAATATCTTGTTAGTAATACTGTTAGCAGTTTTCACATATTTTGCTATTGTTAAAAGAGCGCCTATAAACATGGATGAATTTTCGCAGTATCATCCTATCATTTGTAATCACTACGAGGGTAATCAGTTAAATCAGTTTCGTGAGGCCTGTGGTAGTTATGATTTAGTGTTGCCAGGGTTTAGTCAATCTCTGCCATTGCGATCATACGGTTACGGTGGAAGTTTAGCCTCTTTATACTATTATCCATTATTTTTACTTTGGCAATCCCCCGATTCAGCTAGAATGCTTGGATTTATTTTTATATTATTACAAGCATGGGTACTTGCTAAGCTTATAAAACAAAAGTTTGCTTATGTTCTTATTGGTTTAGTTGCTTTCTTTCCATATTATTATCAAATGATTATTGATACTGGGATTGTGCAGTTCTACACAACTGCTATTCTGTTCTCTTGCTATTTCATTGCCAAATGGTTTAGAACTAAGAAGCTTAGGTATTTATTGGCGCTAGCTGTGCTTTCATTTTTAAATATATATTCAAGATTATCTTTTGTGTTTGGTTATCCGGCCTTATTATTCGTCTTTATAGTTTATGCATGGCAGCATCGAGAATATTTATTAGCTAATAAAAAGAAAGTATTTTTACAGTTATTTGTTGCTTTTGTTGTATTTGTTATTCCTTTAATTCTTTTTTTGAAAGCAACCCCAGTTGAAAATACAACTGGACAACCTGTATTAAATGAGTTCGGTAGGGGTAAGAACTCAATCATTGATATGTTTAATCCACAGACTTATCTTGATTCAATGTTATTTAGAAGGTTTTTTAGCCCTCTCGAGGCTACGTCTCGGGCATATGAAATGAAAAAGATTAGTATATTACCAATCATATATTCATTAATTCTTTTCTCATTGCCCATTATTACGGCGGTAATTCAATTTATTAAAAGAAAAAGGGGACTAGGTATAAGTAAGTCTTTATTTGTCTACTATTTGGCTTTCACAATCACGGCTTTGTTCCTCTTTGTCTCTCGCGATGCAGCTCAAATGCATCATGCCATTATGGCTTACCCCTTTTTAATTCTTGCTTGGGGATATAGTTTAAACTATCTACTAAAGAAGTATTATAAGACCGCATTAGTATTTATATTATTTTGCTTCCTCTTTAATTTGTATTACTACATTACTTTTACAGACCAAAAGGTGATGCATTATGATGATGGTTCGAAAGTAGAAGTTAAGACCATTCTTGATAATGAATATTTAGCGAGTGAATATTTTTATGTAATTGTCGATTGGGGAACTTATTTTTATCAAGGGTTATATGGGCCGGCAAATCAAAGTGTGCTTTACCTTGAAGAAAGGTTAGATAACGATGCATTAGTGTCGAAACTGCTTGAGTATCCTGAGCTTTATGATAGAAAGTTGTTGTTCATATATAACAAAACAAAACCCACAAAAGAAGTATTGACTCAATTGGATAATACGTTGGTAGAGTGTAGTCTTACAAAAGATTTAGCTGTTTGGGGGATTCTATTACCTAGTAATATGTCTGTTGAGAATCCATGCTTAACGAAATGAATTCATAATTAGCTTTTCGTTTTCACTGGTACAGGCATACAACTGAGTAACTCCGTTAACTTTTCTAACGGCGTAATTTGTTTTCTCATTGCTACCGGTTTGGGGGTCGAATGGCACTCTAACCATTTCAGTGTCATTGACCATATTGGTGAAATCAATGCACTCATCAACTGAATCGGTATAACTTACATCTAAGGTGGTTGAATTGATTGAAATATTATTCACTCTAGGCGTGAAGCCGCTATTACCTGTTTCTAGGCGCAGTTGGTATTGAAAGTATCTTCCAATTAATTCAGAACCGAAATCTAATCTGCTCAGGTCTTTGGCGTCAAAGAAAGTGGCAGATGTTCTATCTGGTCCTATGAAGCTAGCGTCTGAGCAATTACTATCTTCACAGGCTCTCACTTGCATTAATAATTTAGATTTCCCTGCAAAATATCTACTGCTAATCTCTGTAGCACTCAAGGCGCGGTTATATATTGCCACTTCATCGATGTCGCCATTAAAGAACCTATCATTTGAAGTTCTGCTGCCAATGCGAACAGGAGTAGTTGAACTGAGAATAGTACCACTTAACGAAACTGCATTTTCATAAGTGCCGTTAACATAAATCCTAAGTGATGCTCCGTTATAAGTGCCGACGATATGGTACCAAACACCTTGCTGGGGTACTGTTGTGCTAAGAACGTAGCGCCTATTTGTGTTTGTTCTTAAAGCAAATTCGAAAGCACTGTTATTAGAATTATGTTGAATCTGATATTGGTCATCAACATTTTTATTGATAATCTGTGCCCATTGTGCTCCCGTAGCTGGGTTAATGTTCCATTTAACCCATGCCTCAATTGAAATTTCATTTGTAGGATTAAGGGATGCAGAGTTTAGTATTTGTAAGTATGAGTTGCTTCCAGTAAATCTTCTTGCTCCTGAAAATTGCCCTGATACTAAACTTGTATTAACTGCTGTCGCATTATTATTGCTTCCCGAAGAGTCAGCAATTGCAGCTCCTGCTTCATCTAAATGTAATAATAGTTGATTGCCGACCATGTTTATTATTCCCGCAGCTCCGGTATCTACACTTTGCTTATT
>CALARN010000045.1 GCA_937889205.1 uncultured bacterium | reverse complement strand
CGGAACAATACTTTGAGAAAGCGATTACTTTCTTTAAAGAAAAAGATTTACAAATTTTTTACACTGGCGCTAAAAAAGGAGATTGGGATGTTGGTATAGCTATGGATGCAATTCGACTAGGCGATAAAGTAGATTCAATAGTAATAGTCTCGGGGGATGGTGATTTTCGCCCAGTAGTAAACTATTTACAACAGGCATTAGGTTGCTTGGTTGAAGTTATCTCTTTTAAAAAGACCACAAATAAAGAATTGATTGAGATTGCTGATGATTTCATCGATATCGGTGAGACGCCAGACGAGCTTTTGCTTCACAGATCGAAATAAGTTAAAACAGCATAGCTTGAGTAGTGTCAATTACCTGCTTATTTTTAGGCTGTACAATATATTTATCAATCGCACTAAATAACTCATCTTCACCAAACTCTTTCATAATTCTCTGATAAAGACTAACCAAGACCTGAGAGTCATCGAGGGCGCGGTGTCTTTTATCAATTTTTAGTTTTAATCTAGTGATAATACTATCTAAATTATAAGTTAAATAGTTTGGGTAAAAAGCTTTTGCCAGTTTAACAGTATCTATATATGGTAAACTTATTGGAGTTTGCAAACGCTGAAACTCAGAACTAATGAAATCATAATCAAATTTTGCATTATGTGCCACAAATAAGTCTACTCTTAATAGTTCGGTAAGTTGCGGTAATACTTCATCAAAAAATGGAGCCTTAGTTAATTCTTTGTATTTAATACCTGTCAAATCTCGAATTTCTTTTGAAATTTTAAAGCCAGGATTTATTAACTGACTATAGGTCTCAGTCTTTCCGTTTTTGTCAATTTTCACTAAACCAACTTCAATAACTCTATCTTTCTGAGCATCAAGGCCAGTAGTCTCAACATCAAGAAAGACCAAATTTTGATATTTTTTAGTTGGTGTAATTATTAGTTAGTTAACAGGTGAGAAATATCATAGTATTTTATCATATTTGATGCAATACAAAATTTATTAAATGCTGTATAATCACCTCTAATATATTAATGCTATATAAATTGGAACTAATAGAATATCAATATGAAGATTCGTTTGAGTTGCCTGGAACTGTGGGATTAATTAAACAAGCTATTTATGATGAGATACCCCCATTGGTGAGCTATTTTGATTTGATCTATCGAAAATTGGGACTGGCATTGCAAAAAGTATATTTCAGAAATTTTCTTCACAAGCAATTAGGTCAGGTAGCCCGTATAGATATTGAAACTCTACCAGCAGGATGGATGCCCGATGACACAACAGAAGAAACCCTTACCCTATGCCCGAAGACTTTAGAGTTAAAATATTTTACCCCAAGTATTACCCCTTTACTACGCCAGCATCATTATCCAATTGCCACGGTCATGCCCACAGGACTTTTACAGCCATTTATTCCATCTAGGCAACAAGATGCAATTGGTGATTTTTGTAGAGCTTTAGAAGAATATCCACATTTTAACGAATCATTAATGTTAATAATGGGTGGTTTGACTTTAAATTCTATGCATAAATCAACTACAGAAATTTGTCGAAACAACCGATCAGCTTCTTTACCCTTGTATACAACTAGAATTAGGGACAAAAATATTGGTGAAATCACAACACAATTAATTCCATGTTCAATATAAATCTATTGCCTAATGAGATATAATTAATATATGAATCAGGCAGTTAATAATAAAATTGAAATCATGCAAGCAGGTGGCAAAATACTTGCCAATATGTTGGCTAAACTGAGGTCTATGATAAAGCCTGGACTTGACGTCTATGATTTAGAAATAGCCTTTATAGATATGTGCTCTAAAGCGAATGCTTATCCTGCCTGTAAAGGTTATCGCGTTGCTGGCTTACCAGCTTTCCCAACCGGTCTATGTATTGGAGTTAACTCAGAATCAGTGCATTGCTACCCTAAAAAGGGGGAGATTTTAAAAGAGGGAGATATTGTTGCTGTTGATACAGTGATAAAGTACCAAGGGTACCATGTTGACAGTGCTATTACTGTTGCGGTTGGCGAAGTTTCTCAAGAAAATCAAAGATTTATCAATACTGCTAAACTGGCTGCTAATAGTGCTTTTAAAGAAGCTATAGTAGGTAATCACATAGGCGATATTGGTTATGCAATGTCATCAATTATGAGAATTGCAGGTTACAATGTATTAGTAGATTTCGTGGGTCATGGCATTGGTGAAAAAATGCATCAGTATCCTGACATTCCCTGTTATGGAAAAAAAGGGCAAGGTCTTAAACTTGAAGATGGCATGACTTTGGCAATTGAGGCATTATGTTGTCAAGGTAAGAACGAAGTAGAGTATGTTAATCCTCGTGACTGGCAGACTCGCATGATAGATGGCAAAAATTTCGCGATCTTCGAACACACTGTTATAGTTAGGAAAAACCAGCCTGAAATCCTGACTTTATCTGCTAATTAGAGTATAATTCGTTCATATTTTTTATAGAATACCGATGGCACTAACAAGTGAAATTACAAGAGGGATGGTCATTAAATACAATAATGAACCACATATCGTCATTGAAAAAGAATTTTATTCACCAGGTAAAGGTGGAGCTTTTACCCGTACTAAGATTAAAAACATTAAGACTGGTAAGATCTTAAACCAAGTATTCAAATCAGGCGAAAAACTAGATCAGTTAGATATTGAGACAAAGACTATGCAGTATTTGTACGAAGATGGTAGTGATGCTTATTTTATGGATCCTATTTCTTTTGATCAACTGACAGTATCATTAGATATGATTGATGGTAGGTCTAATTGGCTCCACCCCGATGGCAAATATATTATTATTATATACGAAGGGCAGGCGATTTCGGTACAGCTACCAGCAAAAATCACCTTGCAGGTTACAGAGACTAGTGATGCCGTAAAAGGCAATACCTCTGGTAGTGCCACAAAAGATGCTGTATTAGAAACAGGCGTTAAAGTACAAGTTCCTTTATTTATCAAGCCAAACGAGAAGATAGTAGTTAACACAGAAACACTATCTTATGTCTCAAAAGAGAACTAATCATGGCTAATTGGAAGAAACTAAAAACTAGTCCTCATCTGTGGGATAAGATTTTTATTAAAGAAAAGACTATCCATGCAATTAGAAAGTTTTTCGAATTACGAAATTATCATGAGCTTGAAAGCCCTATTCTGGCAACCGCATTACCCCAAGAACACTATCTTAATCCGGTAACTACAACTTTCTCACTCAAAGGCAAAGAACCAAAGACTTTATACTTGATACCCTCCACTGAACGCTTTAACAAGATTGCTTTAGCTGCAGGTATTGGTGAGCACTTTGTGATAACTAAAGTCTTTCGCGGTTTAGAAGATGTGAGCCCAAATCATAGCCCTGAGTTTACAATGCTTGAATGGTACCATCTAGATGCTAATTATTTTGATTTAATGGATGATTGCGAAGAGTTACTAAACTTTATTTTTTCAGAAATTAATCCTAAGAATAGTCCACAACTTATTTATCAAGGCCAAAAAATTGATTTACGACCTGGTTGGGATAAAATTAATTTAGTAAAAGCCCTTAAGGAATGGTCAGGAATTGAGTTGCCTAATATTCAAGATGTTGTCGCTTTTAGAAAAAAAATGATTTCAAAAGGTTACTCAATTGATGATAACGACGATTGGGAAATACTATTTGAACTACTATTTGCCAATGAAATTGAGCCCAGATTAGCAGTAAATAAACCAAGTTTTGTATATAACTACCCTAAACAACTTTGTCCATTAACTAGACTTAATAAAGAGAATCCCTTAGTAGCAGAGAAAGTAGAGCTATATATTGCCGGCAAAGAATTGGCAAATGGATATACTGAGCTATTAAATGGCTTTGAACTAGAAAAGAACTTTAAGGCAGAAGAGCAGGCGAGAGCAGAAATTAAAAAAGAACCAATAGCTTTTGATCACGAGCTTATCGAGGCATTAAAATCTGGAATGCCCAAAGTTGCAGGGATTGGCATGGGTTTAGATAGACTTGCAATGCTTTTTGCTGATGCAGCCTCACTTGAAGAGGTTAATTTGTTTCCTGGTACTGAATTATTAAACTAGATCGATGAATGCAAACGATGCCACCGCAGCTTATTACGACATTACAAGTGGATACTTTAAGAACGAGCAAGTACTGAAGGAAGAAATTAATCTCATTACTTTAGAATTAGAAGCTCATAAATCTATATTAGACATAGGTTGTGGCACAGGTAGGCATTTATTACCATTACTAGAAAAAGGATACACGACTACAGGGATCGATTCTTCAAAAGCAATGCTGAAGCTCTTGAAAAACAAAAACCCATCTGTAACCACAGTTCTTACAGATTTCTATGATTTCCAGCCAGATCAAAAGTATGACCTATGTATACTTTTCTGGAATGCCTTTAATGAAATTGCTTTAAATGATAATCAAGCAAAGCTGTTTTTCAATAAATGCCAGAAATTACTAAATGATAATGGCAAATTTATTATCAATATTGATAATGCAGAGAATGTTGCGGTTGCCGATTTAAAATTTTCATTTATTATAAATCAGCCGGAAAAAATCGAATATTACTGGGAGGTTTCCTATTATGATGAAGCAAACAATACAACAATCTCTACTGAAACTATAATTACTCTGAAAGAAAAGTTAAGCACCCAGATAGCACAAAAGTGGTGGTATGCAAATGAGCTCATAGCTTTTGCAGCAACATACGGCTTTACTTGTGAAATCAAACACATTAACAGCAACAATGAGCTATACATGATATTTATGAAAAATGGAAAATGATATTACTAAACTACAAAATGTTGTCTCACTAAAATCTGATTATATTGATTTAATTGATACAAATTTTGTTAGCTACAGACCAGGAAACATCAATCAAAAGCTTAGCTCGTTTCTTAACTCGTATTTCACAAAAAATCACTATCATCCGGATTCTAAAGGGCTACTATGCGCAAGGAAGGCGATTGCTTTATATTATGCTAATAGAAAATTAAAAATTTCTGCAGATAAATTACTTTTAACCGCTTCATCTTCCGAAAGTTATAGTTTAATATTCAACACACTTAAAGACGCTGATAGCGAGGTACTATTGCCTAATCCAACATACCCATTATTTGAGCACTTATCATCCTTTAGTTCTCTAAAGTCCGTTTATTATCAGTTGGATAGACATAACCACTGGCAACCAGATATTAAAGATATTGAAAGCAAAATTACAAAAAATACTAAATTTATTGTCTTTATCAGCCCTAACAATCCAACTGGAAGCGTTATAGAACTTCGAATATACCAGCAATTAATGAATTTAGCTGTTGAAAATAAATTAACCGTCATATGTGACGAAGTTTTCAGTGAATTTTATTACAATTCCAGACCACAAATGCCCGATATTAATCAATTCAAAACAAATATATTTATACTAAATGGTATTTCAAAAATTCTAGCAGCTGCTGATCTTAAACTAGCATGGCTTGGTTTTAACAACTATGTAGCAACAGATATTATTGAAAAACTGGAATTAGTTAACGACTGCTATTTAAATGCTAATTACTTTAGCCAAGAGGCTTTACCCATGATACTACCATTAGTCAACGAAGTTAGAGGGGCGATAATGCCAATGCTAGAAGAAAACAAAGCAGTTCTGAGCCATTTATGTCAACAGAATTCTCTGTATTTTTCATGCAATATGCCGGAAGGTGGTATTCATGCTATGTTGCATCTAAATTCTACACTAGATGAGGATACCTTAGTCTGTGAACTGTTAAAACAAAAAAGTGTAAATACTCACCCAGGGTATTTCTATGATTATGACTGTACAGAGCCAAGCTTAATAATTTCTCTCTTACAAAATCCAGAAAAATTGAAAACAGTATGGGGTCAATTTTCAGGCTTTTA
>CALARN010000044.1 GCA_937889205.1 uncultured bacterium | reverse complement strand
TGATCGTGGCCCTGATAATTTCCCCTTCGGAGGTGTAAGAGATTCGGGACAAATGATGCAGGGACTTCATGAAAGCTTTGACCTAATGTCTAGAGGCAAATTAATTGTTTTAAATTTATCTAATTAAAAGTGGTATAAACTATTCCATTGTTATTTATAATTATATATATTTAATTAGCTTTATTTTATTTAATTAATACTGTCCAAAATGCCAACAAAAAAACGTAAAGTTGCAGCCAAAAAGACTACAACTAGAGTTACAAAATCTGTAAAAGCTAAAACAAGCTTTCTAGAAACTGATTATTCAGCAAAAGTAGTAAGCTTCATACTATATGTATGGAATGTGCTAATTGTATATTTTATAGTCATGAATGTGCTTAACTTAGTTGAGGCTAAGGTTGAGAATTCAGCAGCTTTATTATTAAATTACTTTATTACAATTGTTTTAATATTATTAGCTTTTATTACTTTCAAATCAGCCAGAGCAATTTCAGCAGGCACTGACGATGGATACTTAGCAGGTATTGTTGTCTTGTTAAATATGGCCATTTTTGGAGTTAATGGCTTGAATTGGGGTGTGCAAATCAGCTTTGTTTCTTGGGTGTTTTTAGCTGTTTCTATTTTAGGTTTAATCTTTTTAGTGCCCTCTTTAGGAAAATACAAGCAGGTTGATTCTCATGCAATAACTACTTGGGCAATTGTTTTACATATCATTTTTTGGTTTGCCGTTGTAGTCTTAACACCAATGACAATTTTTGTTTAAGATTTTTACTTAAGAGTAAAGAGTTGTTGCTTAAAATCATTCAGCACATTCATGTAGTTGATATAAGCATCATAAGGTGAATCGTAAGGGCTGAAGTAGGCATGAATATCACCATCAGACCAGTATTTTGTGGACATATAATAAAAATGGTCAGAAGTTTGCAAGTACCTCCAGGTTTTGTAGACTTCTGCCATTTTCGTTTTATCAATATTTTTCTTATCTAATTTCATTATTATATTTCTAAGTTCATATACCTTTCTTATAGCCTCTTGTTGCATTTTATTTTGTAACCAGGCTGAAAGATTTCTCTCAGTATCAGCCCATGACATTAAATTAGGTACAGAAATATCGCCATGATTAGTGTAAGATCTTATTGTTTCTGAAGGTGTTTTAAATGTTATCCCCAACTTTAGTAATTCTTCGGGTAATTTTTCTAAAAATTTAAAAATGCCAGTATCTTGCCATTGATGCTCACCGAAAGTCTCGTAATCCATAAATAAATTGATGGTATTACCCGGTACTTTTTTTACCCAGCCAGCAAATTTTTCAGCAGTAACTGGATATTCTTTCCAACTTTTGTCACCAAATCTAAAGGCAATGTCATCAGATAACTTGTAGTTTTTCATTAATAGCTTAATTTTTGGTTCAATATTGTCACTAAATCTCTTTTTTAGTAGCATCTCTTTGTAAGTTGTTCCTAAGTCATCAGGTTGAGAAGAGTAAACAAAATTAGCAGATCGCCAATGTAAATATTTATCCCAACCTTCAGCAAGAATCGCCTTGTATCCAAGTTGTCGAGCAAATTCTGCCACTTTATTATTGTATATAAGCTCTGTGTTTCTAAAAACTGTTGCTTTACGCTTAAAAAGACTTCTAATCTTTTGTCTATGCATAAGCACTTGCTCAATAAATTCCGCTTTAGATTGTACATAAGCGAGTGAGTGGTAATAAGTTTCATTTAGAAATTCAATTCTTTTGTCTAAAGCAAGTTTTTGAAAACTTGCAAGCAGTTTGTGATCATACTGCTCACATTGATCTAGCATAACGCCAGATATTGAGTAACTCGCTCGAAATTCAGGGTATTTAGCTAATAGTTTTGAAATTGTTTTATTCGCCGGTAGATAGCATTTCTCAGTTACTTTTTTTAGAATTTCTCGATTATCTTCTGAAAAATATGGTTTATTACTATTAATATCGAAATAGCTAAACTTATTTAGTCTATATGGTTGGTGAACTTGGAAATAAAAACAAATAGATTTTGAAGTAGAATTACTTATTCGTTTGCTCACTTAATACTAGCTGATAAATTGCTATCACTTTATCAGCTTGACCAGACCAAGTCAATTTTCGTAAATCATAGTATCCATTGTCTTGTAATGAATCTGACAATGATGAGTGTTCAAGTACAGATAGTATTTTTGAAGCCATATCATCAGTATCCCAAAAGTCTACTTTTAAAGCATTTTTGATAACCTCTGATGCTCCAGATTGTTTTGAAATCAGCACAGGCGTTCCGTTCTTTATGGCTTCAAGGCAAGTTAAACCAAAGGGTTCAGAAACTGATGGCATCACAAATAAGTCTGCTTCTTTATATGCTCTGTCCACTTCATTATGAGCCATGCTACCCGCGAAGATTACTTTATCAGCAATCCCTAGTTCAAATGACATATCAATTAATTTACTCAGCATCGGCCCCTTGCCAACGATTACAAACTTAACATTCTTTCTTTTTTGAATTACTTTTTGAGCAGCTTTAA
>CALARN010000043.1 GCA_937889205.1 uncultured bacterium | reverse complement strand
CAAGAAGCATATGCTCAAGATGTGTTATATGCAACTAATAATGAGTTTGGCTTCGATTATTTAAGAGATAACATGTCTTATCGACTAAATGATAGGGTACAAAAAGAGCTGTATTACTGTATTGTCGATGAAGCAGATTCAATTTTAATTGATGAAGCTAGAACTCCTTTAATAATCTCTGCACCTGCAGAAGAGTCGAATGAATTATATGCGAAATTTGCCACAATTATTCCAAAGCTTAACCCAGCTTCGCACTATACAGTTGATGAAAAATCACATAGTGCCACATTAACCGAAGATGGTATCACATATGTTGAACAATTATTGAATGTAAAAAATATTTGGGAAGACTACAGTCTTGCCCATCACTTAGATAACGCCCTTAAGGCTGAAACGCTTTATAAAAATAATGAAGAATATATTGTTAAAAATGGTGAAGTGTTGATTGTGGATGAATTTACGGGCCGTATTCTACCCGGTAGAAGATACTCAGAAGGGCTACATCAAGCAATTGAAGCTAAAGAAGGAGTAAGTATCAAACAAGAATCCAAGACTTTAGCAACCATTACTTTTCAAAACTATTTCAGAATCTATAAAGTCCTTTCAGGTGGCTCTGGTACAATTATGACAGAGGCTGAAGAATTTGCAAAAATATATGGTCTTGAATCTTATCAAATTCCAACCAATAAACCATTAATTAGAGATGATAAAACCGACAAAGTTTATAAACATAAACAAGCAAAATTTAATGCTGTAGTTGAAGATATTATAGAAATTAATAAGACTAAGCAACCTATTCTAATAGGTACAGCCACTATCGAAGACTCTGAGTTTATTTCAAATATTCTAGACAAGAAGGGTATTATTCATGATGTTTTAAATGCAAAATTTCATGAAAGAGAAGCTGCAATAGTAGCAAAAGCTGGACAGTTGGGTGCTATCACTGTAGCTACTAATATGGCTGGTAGAGGTACTGACATTCCTTTGGCTGAAGAAGTTAAAGCCTTAGGTGGCTTATATATTATTGGTACTCAAAGACATGAAGCAAGAAGAATTGATAATCAATTAAGAGGTAGAGCTGGTAGACAAGGTGACCCAGGAGTCTCTCAATTCTATGTAGCTTTAGATGATGAGATCATGCGTATTCAAGGTGGAGATATGGTGCAAAAAGTAATGGAGATGACAAAAATACCTGATGATATGCCGATTCAATCCGGAATGATTTCAAAGGCTATTGAAAGTGCTCAAAAGAAAATGGAGGGTCATCATTTTGATATACGTAAAAGAGTTGTTGACTACGATGATGTAATTAATCAGCAAAGAGAAATTTTCTATGCAAAAAGGCTTAGTGTTGTTAAGTTAACTGAAAATACAGACAATTCTGCTGAAACAGTTGAGATGATAAAGAAAATCTTAGTAGATACTGTATTAGATATTGTTTCTAAGTATTATATTGAGATTGAATTAGATGAAGTATCACGCAAAAACCTAATCAATGAATTCAAAGATTTTGCTGATGATACAGTAATTATTACTGAATATAAGAAGCTTAATAAAACTGAAGACTTCAATACTTTTGTAGGTAAAGCTTCTTTAAGTGAGCTAGAAACGTTGTTCATTGAGTTAATAGAGAAAATTGCTGATTTAAAACTGGAAGAGTTTGGTAATAGTCTTAGTGAGCTTTATAAAATTACTTCATTACAGATAATGGATGAACTATGGACTGAACATCTTGATGTAATGACAGACTTAAGAGAAGGTATTGGGTTAAGAGGCTATGCACAAAGAGATCCTTTAGTTGAGTACAAAAACGAAGCATTTGGTATGTTTGAAGCCTTTATCGCAAAAATTAATTCACAAGTAGCGAGAAGATTGTTGAAAATTCGAAGAGTTGCTAGACAATTACCTCAAGCAACGGTTACTACAAACACTGATGAAATTAAAGATGTAAATACTGGTTCAAGAGAAATGGATGTTGTTAAAGTTACTAAGGCGGGTTCTCTACTTGAGCGAACAAGAAATATTTCGTTATCTGGCGGAAGCACTACAGGCTCTGTTAGCAGTAAAACAAAAACAACTAAGCTTGAAGTGGGCCGAAACGAACCCTGCCCTTGTGGCTCAGGTTTAAAATATAAAAAATGCGGTTTGATTAATTCTACTAAACATAAGGCTTAAACAATAGAAATAAAAAGTCCCGATTAACTCGGGACTTTTTTTATCTTAAAATGAATCTATTGCTGTTTATAAGCTAGTTCTATCTTTTCATCTAATAATTTTCTAAGCACTAATTCAGGATTATCGTCTTGTTTGAAAATTACTCTTTTTCCATTTATATAGAATGTAGGAGTGGCGTTGATACCTCGAGATTCACCTAAGGCCATATCTGCCTCAACTTTTGCTTTTACTTCAGCCGACTTTAAATCAGTAGAAAATTTATCTAAATCTAAACCAAGCTCTTGAGCAAATAATTGATAATTTTCATTGGTGAATTTATCTTGATTTTCAAATAATTTGTTTGCATAATCATCGAATTTACCCTGTTCTTTGGCAGCTGCTGCGGCAATATGGGCATTCAATACATTTGGATGTAGGCTTAAGAGCGGGTAGTTTCTAAAAACAAATTCTACATTGTCAGTAGAATACTCCGTCTTAAGTTGATTAATTAATGGATGATAAGCCGCACAAGCAGGGCACTCAAAGTCTGTAAATTCTTCAAATACAACAGGCAATGTTACAACTTCGGGTTTTCTTAAAAAGGCAGCTGCTAAAATTAACATAATAATTCCACCAACGATTGCGAAAATTATTAATTTTGCAGTTGAGTTATCTGAGTTACTCATATGATAAAATACAAAAATTAGATATAAACAGTTATTATAACGCAGCTAGTATGTTATTATCAAAATATATTGAAATTTTTTATCATGATAAAAAGAGTACTTTCTGGTATTACACCGTCTGGTGGGTTTTTACACATAGGTAACTACTTTGGAGCTGTTAAGCCTCATATTGAATTGCAAAATTCAGCAGCAGAGACTTTTTATTTTGTATCTGATTTGCATGCCTTAACGACTGTTCAAAACAAGCTACAGTTAGAAGAAAACATTAGAAATATCGTCTTAGACTATTTAGCGTTGGGACTTGACCCAGAGAAATGTGTCTTTTTCAGACAATCTGATGTACCTGCACATTCCGAATTAGCCATAATTTTAGCCAATTTTGTATCTTTTGCACACATGCAAAGAATGCATGCCTATAAAGACAAGTTAAACAAAGAAAGTGGCTTAGATTCTATAAATATGGGCTTATTTAATTATCCGATCTTAATGGCAGCTGATATTCTTGCCTATAGGCCCGATGCTGTACCTGTTGGAGAGGATCAACGACAGCATGTTGAACTTACTAGAGATATTGCTGAAAACTTTAACAAAGTTTATCAGCAAGACTTTTTCAACTTACCAGAGCCACTAATTTCTAAAGCTACAGGTAAGCTTGTTGGTACAGATGGTAATCGAAAGATGAGTAAGAGTATTGGAAATATTATTAGTATCTTCTCTGAAGATGACGTTATTAAGAAACAGATAATGGGTTGCTTTACTGACCCTACTCGCATCAAACCAACTGATCCAGGTCACATTGAAGGCAATCCTGTTTTTGTTTATCACGATTTACTAAACAATAATGTTGGCGAAGTATCAGATTTGAAAGAAAGATATCGCAAAGGTTTGGTCGGAGATGTTGAGGTAAAACAAAAGTTAATAAGTTCACATAACAATTACTTTAGTGAGGCTAAAGCACGTAGAGCAAAATTGAGTGCAGATGATTCACTTGTAAAAGATATTCTTGCAACCGGAGCAAACAAAGCAGCTGTAGTTGCTAACGATACTCTTGCTACAATACGTGAAATTATTGGGATTAATAATAAATATTCAGCAAAATGATCAAGTGTATAATTTGCGATTTATATAATGTCTTAGTTTTTCCTATTATCGGTGAAAAGTATAGTCCGTTATCATTCAATTTTGAAAGCAGCTTAGAAACTAACAATGGTTTATTAGACTTTTTGAAGCATTTAACAGTAAGAAAAGTCATTTTTACAAGTATGGATAAAGTAAGCCTCGATACTCAGTTAGTAGCTTACTTTAATTCTTATGATTTTGAAATAATTGAGGCAAGTAAACTTGGGTTAGATAAATCATCTACCTATGCTTATGAGTATTTAGTTAAAAATCTCTTAGGATTGTCGTTCGCAGAAACAATGTTTATTGATGATCAACCGGATAATGTTGGAGCAGCATTAAAAACTGGAATAGATGCAATTTTGTATAACAACGAATTTGAGCGTGAAAGGGCTAATAATGAGATAGAAACTAAGCTTAAAACTGTTGGATTTAGTTGACTTTTTAGCTGTTAACCTTTATTATTCATATGCATTATTGATAAAAAATTATGTCAAGATTTTGTGTACTAACTGGAAGAAAAACTACATACGGCCATAACATGAAGCATAGAAGAGGTTCTTCTGGTGGTGGTGGAGCTTGGAGATTTAAATCTCAAAAGACCAATCGCACCTGGGAGCCGAACCTTCGCAAAGTTAAAGTAATTGTTGATGACAAAGTACAGACTGTTAAGGTATCTATGAAAGCTTATAAAGCTTTAAGAAATAACGGTTCTATTGATGGTATTAGATTAGCCGAATAGTTATTTTCAAAATGTTCTGAAATTTAAAAAAGGGTTTTTCAAAAGCCCTTTTTGTTATGTTAGAATAAATTGTTTATTAAATTATTGATGCCAATTCCAGTTACTGTATTTACCGGATTTTTAGGATCAGGAAAGACTACAATTATTCTTAATCTTCTTAAAGATATACCTGAAAACTATAAAATTGTCCTTTTAAAAAATGAGTTTGGAAATATCGCTGTAGATTCGCTTTTAGCCAAAGAAAAAAATCTAGAAGTTACAGAGATGCTAAACGGATGCTTGTGCTGTATTTTAGTTGGCAAACTTGGTAATGCATTAGAAGAAATCATGGCAAATTTTAAACCAGATAGAATAATTATAGAGACTTCCGGTTCTGCTTATCCTGCGCCGATAGTGCTTGAATTAAAAAAGTTAGGCGAAGATCGACTTAAACTTGATGGTGTAATCACAGTAATTGATGCAATTAACTTTGAAGGATACAAAGATACCAGCTATACTGCTAAAATTCAAACAAAATTTACCGACCTTATATTAATTAATAAGCATGAAGGTGTGTCGAAAGATCTATTAGATAAAGTATTAGATGATGTATATGCTTTAAACCCTACGACACCAAAGATAAAAACTAATCATGGTTTGGTAAGTAAAGATCTGATTTTTGGCTTAGACACAAAACTATATGAGCAAATTTCCAAAAATATTAATCTAACCATTCATAATAATCACCATCATAACGAAGTCGAATTAATTGAGCTAAGAACTGATAAGAATTTTACTAGAGATGCTTTAGACTCATTCTTAAATAATTTACCCAGTTGGGATTTCTATAGAGTAAAAGGAAGTATCAATATAGATGGAAACTGGTTTTTATTAAACTATGCTTTTGGTAAGTGGGAATTAGTAAAACTTGATCAAGATATTCCCATTACTTCACTTGTCTTTATGGGTAAGAACTTTGCTTTTCATCTTCCTCAAATTAAAAATAGTCTTGCTCTTAATGAGAATGAGCTACAATTAATCTAGTAACCCTTCGAGTTCATCAATAATCGATGATATATAGTCAAAGCTACTTTGCCAAAAGGATTGTTTTGTAATATCTATCCCCTGCTCTTTTAATAAATCCTCTGCATTGCGAGAGCCACCTGCGGAAAGTATATCTTTGATAGTTTTAATGTATCTTGAGCCTCGTTTCTTGTAATTGTTATAAAGAGCTAAAGACAATAACTCTCCGAAACTATAAGCATAACAATAGAAAGGGCTATTTACGATATGTGGAATATGCAGCCATTCATATTTAAATACCTCATCCACCTCAACGCTGTCTCCAAATTGCTTTTGTAGGTTATCTAAATAGAGCTTATGTAGATCAGTAATCC
>CALARN010000042.1 GCA_937889205.1 uncultured bacterium | reverse complement strand
CACCCCCTTTACATTAACAAATCTACCTAGTGGTCAATATTTTCAATACCAAGTTCTATTATCAACAAGCGCTACAGCTCTTACCCCGCAAATTTCATCAATTACTACTAGTGGAAGAGTAGCAAACATTATTACCGGAAAATCGTGCTTAAACTTAAAAGAAGACTTGGTTGACGAATTCATAGTTAACATCCCTCATGATCCTCAATTAGGCAGTGAAGCAAATACCAATTATGCTGTTAAGGCAACTGGGCCACATAGAATTGCAGTGAAATCTTGCGCAGCTGAAGGTGAGTCAATTATTAAAGCAACAAAATAGTAGTGCTAGTCATATTATCAGTTCTATGATATAAATATCGCTGTTAATTATAAATTGAAATGCAAGAAAAAAAGATAGTGGTTGGTTTAGCATCAATCTGGGCCGGAGGCGGACATCACGCTCTTAGAGACTATCTCTTTGAAGAACTATTACCTCATCAAGAATTTGACCTGTTCCGCTTTGATCATAGTGACAAAAGTTATGATCAATTCAACGATGCTTTTTTAGGTAAATTTCCCGATCTTTTTGACATTATTTACAACAACATTCCCAACGAGTACCCTGCAGTATCTGCATTACACCTAGTTGAAGAATGTGAACGCTTTATTAAAGATGTGAATCCGGATGTATTAATTGCAACAAATTATGGGCTTAGCAGTGCATTTGCCTTAGTAAAAAAAACCCTGAAATTAAATTTTGTTAATGTATATGCTATCCCCGATTATGGCAGAGTTGGGATTGCCGCCTTTCCTGCTAATCCATATTTAAAGCCAGATCATGTGTTAGTTTTCGATACTGAAGCAAAAAAAGGCATTGTTTCAGAGTTAAACTTTCCTAAAAACGATATCTCTGTATCTGGTTATGTCGCAAAGCAATCTTTTATTAAGTATGTTGCCGAAAATGAAAAAAAGTCTAAAGAAGAACTAATTGCCGAAGTCGGCTTACCTTTAGCAGCAAACAAAACGACATATTTAGTGACTGGTGGCGCAGGAGGCGTTATTAACAAAGCAGACCCTTTACTTAAAAAGATTGCTGCTTTGCAAAAAAAGGATGCCGCTTTTAAACAGAAAAATCAGTATTTAATAATTACAGGTAAAAACGAAAAGTATTTTAAAAAAATAACAAAAGCAAGGGCTAAAAGTCCCGAATGGTCGAATATTATACCAGTTGGCTGGATAAATCATGAGACTTATGCAAAGCTACAATTACTTGCTGACGCCCCTATTCTTATTACAATCGCCCCTGCGACAATTAACGAGCTTCTAGAGGCTAAGTGTGGCCCCTTTATTATTCATCATTCCCGTAAAGCTCAAGAGCAAGCAAATGTTGATTTTGTGCTACAGAAAAAATTTGGGGTGTTTGTACCTAGAGCTAAAGAGGTTATCAAACTATTACTCAAAGGTATTAGCGCAAAAAAGAACCAGGACTTTATTACAAGAACTGAAGTTTACAGACAAGAGAGAATGAAGAAAAAAGAATTACTACCAGCTGAAATTTGTGCCATCTATAACAAGCACATCTCCCCAAAGAGAAAAAACGATAAGAAGAATTTGAAATTTAAGTTAGACATTACTAAACTCTTGACTCGTGATTTGTTTATGATTTTTTTAATGATGCTGCCTGCCTCAATAATCTACGGATACGCACAGTATTACAAGCAAAAAAGTGCTTTGTTTAAGAATAAATACATGGGAGCACTATACAATACTTGGCATAAATTCTGGAGTGCAGTTATTGATTGATATCGGCTATAAGCTTATCAATATTCTCAATCTTTACCCCACCAGCTCTTACTGGACCTATCTTTCCCTGTAAATCATAGTAGTTCACCCGCTCTTTAATTTCAACTGGCAAACGATTATATACAATTTTTCGAGTCACAGATTCGATACTGAACCCGGCAATATTAATTAGATACACTCTCTTCTCACGCAATACTCTCCATTTGCTTTTAGTAAAAGAGATTATGGGAGAATTAAGAAAGTAAGTCCCAGCAATTATAATAATGCAGGCAGCCTTCTCTATTAATTCATCTGTAACCACATCCATGGGATAAACATCTGCTTTTATTGCTTTAGAGAGCCATTGCGCATAAATGCGAGACGACCCTAGCAGGGATTTATAAATTATTAGTTTCATCATTTTGTGTAAACTATATATAGTATAGGTAATTATTCTCATTCTGCATAGCACAGTAATAAGCTTATTTGTATTGATTCTTAATTGTTTGCGTGTATACTAAAAATTATGAAACAAGAGGTTTGGTATTTATATATACTACTTTGCAAAGGGAATACTCTGTACACGGGCATTACCAATAATGTCGAAAACCGTATTCAGAAACACTTTGCAGGTATTGCTGCAAAATATACAAAAGCACATCCACCGTTATTACAGGTTTATCAAGAACGCTTAGCTAACAAATCGGCAGCTGCCAAAAGAGAAAGAGAGATAAAAAAATGGAGTAGAAGTAAGAAGATTAATGACTTACGCTTAACTCTTGTGGATTGCGTCGTACAAGATAAATTGCCAACGGTAGAATAATTAGTAATGAAATTATGCCAAAGATTGTATAGAGAGTATTTGTACCGTTAGTATCAGCAAGCCTTGTCCCCTGCCACACTAATAACAAGTAAACAATATTGATGAGCATTTCAATAAACGATAGTGTCGTTGCCCGATTTTTAGAACTTATCTCGTCATTAATAAACTTATCAAGCAATGCTATTCTAATTGCCCCGAGTGTATCGATTACAGTAATAATGATAATAGCTAGTACCTTACCAACAAAAGCTGCAGGCAAATAGAAAACAACCATGGCAACTGTAAACCCAATAAAGACTCTTTTGCGGGTAAATTTTGCATAAAAATAGCCAATCAAAAAGACTGCTATTGCCTTTGTGATTCCGGTAACACCAAACAATAAGCTTTGCTGATCAACTCCTAACCCCAAATCTAAAGCATAAGAGTAATTAAAAAAGTAAAAGCATACAAAAGTGATGCTGCCAATAAGCACATAATAAGTTGTTAACGAAATGAGGTAATTGCTAGTAACAACCTGATTCACACCTGTTTTAATCTGCTGGAAATAACCTTTAAAGGTAAATTTTTCAGTATCGATTCTTGGTTCTTTAATAAAAATCCAACAAATTATACTTAGTAATTCCATGATACCCATTAAAACGAAGGGTAGAAATACCGCCTGATTGTAAAGCATTCCCCCAAGAAAAGTGGCGATAATAATACCTATACGAAAAGAAAATGCTGCATAACTTTGAATCTTAACAAAAAGATGTTGGCTTTTTTGCTCTAGTAAATGATCATAAATGAGTGCTGAATCTGCCCCTGAAACAAAAGACGCTCCAATATTTGCAATTATGCCAAACATGGCATAATGCCAGATTTCTGTTGAAAATCCAGTTAAAACATGCCCTATACCTAATAAGCTCAATCCGATGATTATCACCTTTTTTCTACCAATCTGATCTGCTAAGGCACCCGAAGGAGTATCGATAAAGATAGTAATTAGATAAGTAATTGCTTCTAGTAGACCCAAACCCGATAAATCTAAGAATTGCTTTCCAAAAATTATCCAAATAGGTACGAAAAACCTTAATCCTATTAGGAATTTCCCAATGAAATACAGAAGTATTGTTTTATCTTTCAGTATATTAGATTTCATTTAGCAAAGAGCAATAGCTGCATCATAGCTAAAAACATGATAGTAGTAAAGATAATTGACAGCAATATTAGGCGTTGTTAAGCTGTAAAGTATGAAAGATGGAAAATTTTACATCAGTGCCCTATTTCTCATCGTTGTCACTTTTGTGGCATTATATTTTTCATATGTAAATTCTGTCTTTTCAAATAAAGTTCTTGTCAGTGTTAATGTTCAAGGCAGTATTCACTCATTTCTTCCCGAAGCAAAAGCAAAAGAAATTATCGCAGCAAGAGCTGCCGCCATTTTGCCTCAACACTTACAAGTAAAAATTGCAAACGAAGAGTTCTCAGTGCCGATTAACGAGTTGAATCCGAGGTTAGATATTAGCCAAATCACAAATTTTGGCAAAGGTAATGACCTTACTAAAGTCTTAGGTGACAGTATTTCAATTTTGAGTGGAAAGATTGTCAATGACAACGACCTTGTCTTTGTTTTTGATGCTGATGCTGTAGTTGAAAAACTTCCTTATCATAATAACGGGCTTGAAACCGCATATCTAGAAAACGGAATTGTACATAACTGCATTAATCATAGCTACGACATTGATTATGAATTTGAAAACTTAGCCTCATTAATAAGAAATGCCGTAATCAAGCAGCAACCATTAGCATTAAATTTAGAAGATATTGCTACATCGGCAACCGATATTAGTATTATTAAGTATTGCAACCATTATAATGAACAGCTAGAATCGCTTCGCAATATTATAGATAGCGAAATAAAGTGGCAAGACTATTTAGAATATGATCTTACCAGTCCAAATAAGAGTAACCTTGAGCTTATAGAAGAAAAGAAAGAAAAACTCTTAAACGAGTTTGCCTTGCTAGATGAAAAATATAAACTCGACTTCGACCCTGGCTCTTATATTATTAAAAATAACAACTTGTACTTATATAAAAAATATACCGCCGGAAGAAGTGTTAATCCAGAGCTGACTTTAGAGAAATTTAATCAATGGCTAGATGAACCTTCAGCAGTAACTGATATCATAGCTTATGACCAAGTTCCTCCGGACTACCTTAGCATGGGCTATAATATCATTAATCTTACAAAGGTAATCGGTGTAGGCGAAAGCCGGTTAGA